>DATEVM010000025.1:0-2604 GCA_035281785.1 Patescibacteria group bacterium | reverse complement strand
TCGTAATCATGTTTTTCCAGCTTTCCAGGCGAAGCTGGAATGGGAATTCTTGTTTCTGCAATCAGCTGCTTTGGAGATTCATCCATACAGACAACAGGATTTTGTGGATCATATGGCCGCTTATAGACATCCAAAACCTTTTCCATATTCGCAACAAAGCTGCCGTTATGTTCTGGTGAAATTACCCAACCCTGTTTTTGCCATGGTTTAATTTCGTTTTTTTAAGAATTCCACGGACTGCTTCGTGAGAAATACTATCAATATACTGAAGCTCGACAACCTTGTCCGCTAACATTCTCAGGGACCATCTCGCAAAACCCTCAGGTGGTTCGCTGCAACTCAGTGCAACCAGGTGGGCTTCAAAATCTCCATCAGCCTTTTTTTTGTAGATGCAGCTTCCCTTTTTCTTTGTAAGAGCAGCATCGATACTTTCCATCACAAACCGCTTCTTTACGCGATCAATCTTTCTCATACTTGTGCCCAGAACACGGGAAATTTCTTCGTTGGTTGAGCGTTCTGTCTGAAACTCACCCTCATCACATCCAAGAAGAATTTGAGCATTGAGAATTTTCTGTGATTTATGTTTGCCTTTTAAAGTTATATCTCGAAGGTCATCGCGTTCCTCTTTGGAAAGTTTTACAATATATTTCTTCATAATCCATCCTCTCAGAGATATTATGAATGAAATATAATATATACTTTACGACTTTATATTATTGACGTGACACTAGAAATTATTTTTCAATATGTCAATGCCCGAAAAAAAGGTAAATTTGAAAATACTGTATTCTACAATTTAATTATGGTTCCGTTTACTCCGGGATTAAAAAGAGAAACATTAAGACTGTTGAACAAACTTTCAAACTCATCACATCTACCCTTTGAAGAACTCATTCCATTAGCAGATAGAAGCTCTTTTTGCCGATGAGAAATGCGATGGCTGCGGAATTTGTGCAAGAGTTTGTCCTGTGAGTGATATTGAAATGGTTAATAACAGGCCTGCATGGCAGAACCACTGCGAGAGTTGTTTGGCATGCGTTAATTGGTGCCCTAAAGAGGCAATCCATGGAGGTATAGGCGCAACCGATAAAATGACTATAAGGTATCACCATCCTGATGTGAAGGTTTCTTATTTCATTTTGAGAAAATAAAATATTGATGCAAAATTGATCATTAAATATTTAAAATGTCACCATCCGTAGTTAAGTATAATGCCGATTTTCGTCCCGTCAAGAGTACAACAGCGCATATATGCTCCGCTCCCGGGCCTCGGCAAAATTCATATATGTATGAAACATATCTGTAATAGTTAAAGCAAGTATAATTCTGTTTAATCAGTAGTTGGGTGGGCTGTTGCTGCTTATAAAGGGAGGATGAAATGAATAGTCAGGTTCTGGTGGCATACGCCACCAAGTATGGTGCAACAGCAGAGATTGCTGAGAAAATTGGACAAGTGCTTCGTCAAGCAGGTCTTCAAACTGATGTGCTACCTGTGGATCGTGTCAGCAACCTGTCTTCCTACAAGGCAGTTATATTGGGGAGCGCGGTCTACATCGGCGGATGGCGCAAGGAGGCAGCGAAATTCTTGAAAGTGAACGAGAAAGTGCTGGTAGAGCAATTGGTGTGGCTGTTTTCAAGTGGACCAACGGGCGAGGGAAATCCGGTGGAATTGACAGATGGCTGGCACTTCCCGAAGGCGCTGCAGCCTATCGCTGACCGCATACAACCAAGAGACATCGCTGTCTTTCATGGAGTGATACATAAGCAGAAGCTGAACTTTATCGAGAAATGGATGCTCAACAACGTCAAAGCACCTCTGGGTGACTTTCGTGATTGGGATTCCATCACTTCCTGGGCTACAGCTATCGCAGATGTGCTGAAGGAAACAGTCATGGCGTCAGGAGCGCAATCAGAATAATACCATCCAAAAGGAGATAAGGAGCGGAAATGAAAAGCGCGATAAGAGTAGTAGCCTCATCATTTAGCGCAATTGCCGGATTGGCCAGTATAGAACATGGTTACTTTGAAACACTTCAAGGGAATGTCAAGCCAAGCAGCATAATGATTAGTTCCATTGGTCTCCCTTGTCAACCAGATACGGTGTGGTATGCTTGCGAACCTGCCATGACAATCATTCCCAACTTTTTCATAACGGGCATCCTGGCGATCATCGTCGGTCTCATCGTCCTGATCTGGGCGGCTGCGTTCGTCCAGAGGAAGAACGGTGGATTGGTTCTGATTCTGCTGTCAATCTTAATGCTCCTTGTTGGTGGAGGCATCTTCCCACCGCTGATTGGAATCATCGGCGGTGTGGTCGGAACCAGGATAAATAAGCCGTTAACTTGGTGGCGAGCGCATCTCTCCGGTAAACCATTGCGCTTACTTGCAAAGTTGTGGCCGTGGTCTCTCGTCGCCTTCTTTTTATGGCTTTTTGGACAATGGATCATTGGATACTTTTTCAATGAGTTCTTGACGAAGAGCGGTCTTCTCATTCCGCTCTTGATTATTGGACTTCTTCTGCTGACCGTCTTTACTGCGTTTGAGCATGACATCCGTGATGATAACCGCATTGTAGTTGAGTAGGACAAAGGCAATTGTTTGAGA
>DATEVM010000024.1:0-2607 GCA_035281785.1 Patescibacteria group bacterium | reverse complement strand
TGCGGGAGGAGTGTCGCCAAATAATCGGGTTTCCCGTACGCCGTACCGTATACCTCAGCATTTCCCTGCTTCAACAACGCCTCAACAAGATGAGAACCAGCAAATCCCGATGCTCCCGTCACTAATATTCTCATACAAGACCCACTCCCACATATTGCAAACCCGCTTTTTGAAATTCATTGCGTTTGGATGCATATTGATTCCTGGCATCAATAAATACCGCACCAGGATTTACACTCGCCGCAATATCTGCGACATCAAGCGAAATAAGTTCTGGCCATTCAATGAGTTCAAAAACAACATCTGCAGTCTTCAATGCGTCGTGAACATCTGTGGCATATTCGATACCCCAATCTGGATATTGTAACTTTGCAACAGGCATCGCCATTGGATCATATGCTACAACACTCGCACCGGCGCTTTTTAATAGAGGAATAAGTTTTGTACTTGGAGCTTCACGCATATCATCCGTGTTCGGCTTAAACGAAAGGCCTAAAATAGCTACACGCTTGTCTTTCCAACCCCCAACAACGTCCTCATACCGTTTGAGTAACAACGGGATACGTTCTTCGTTAAGTTCGTTAATCTTTACCATCAGATTTCCGTTTTGTTTGATAGCTTTTGCGTATGCCGCGAGCTCCTTTACATCCTTTGGGAAACATGATCCACCGTATCCGAATCCTGGATACCAGTAGTGGGAACCTATTCGCCTATCATGTCCTATTCCTTCAATCACTTCTAAAATATCTGCTCCGTTTACTTCGCATAGGTTGGCAATCTGATTGATAAATGTTATGCGCGTTGCCAAATATGCATTTGCTGCATATTTGCACATTTGTGCACTTTCTGATCGCATTGCAATAATTTCAGCACCAAAAGGTCTGTGAAGTTCTGTAAGTACGCTTATAACCTGTGGTTCCATAGCACCAATCACAATCCGATCTGGGTGAAGCGTATCTTGTACCGCAGAACCTTCTTTCAAAAACTCTGGTAAGGAAGCCGTTGCAAACGAGGCCTTTGTTTTCGCTTTTATTCTGTTTTCAACATTCATGTTTGTCCCCGGCGGAACAGTGCTCTTGATGGCTATAATCGCTTGATTCTTAAGGTATGGGGCGAGACTTTCCGCAGCTGCGAATACATACTTTAGGTCAGCTTGACCATCTGGCGCCGAGGGAGTTCCAACAGCGAGGATGACTACTTCAGCATCCTTTATCGCTTCTTCGTACGACGTGGTGAATCGCAGAGTTCCTTTTTCAACACCCGAGCGCACCAGTTCTTCCAATCCTGGTTCAAAGAAAGGAATTTCAGCCTTTTTAAGCTTCTCAATCTTGTTTTCAAGAACATCCAAACCGTACACAATATTCCCAAATGAAGCAAAAACAGCAGATGAAACAACCCCAACAAAACCTGTTCCAATTACGCAAATTGTCATGGGTTCATGATACCAGATGTTCTAATTTGGTAAAATAGATATATGCACATTGATATCATCACAACTCTCCCCCCCATGTTCACTGGTCCGCTTACAGAAAGTATTGTGAAACGCGCAAGCGAAAAAGGTATTGTACATATTCGAATTCACGATCTGCGGAACTGGACCTCTGATAAACATAGAACAACCGATGATCATCCGTACGGAGGTGGACCTGGAATGGTCATGATGGTCGAACCAATTCATAAAGCGCTCCAGGAGTTGAATGCGGAAAAGGGTGCGCCGAGGCAACTCATCGTGCTTACATCCGCAAAAGGTGGTCTTTTCGTCCAGCAAACTGCGCAAAAATGGAGCGCGCAATTAGATAGACTCGTCATTATTTGCGGCCACTATGAGGGTGTCGATGAGCGTGTGGCGAAATACCTTGTTGATGAAGAGGTTCGAATCGGCAACTTTATTGTAACGGGTGGAGAATTACCGGCAGCTGTCATGGTTGACGCCGTGGTTCGTCTTCTTCCAGGTGCCTTAGGAGATGAGACAAGTATACAAGATGAGTCACACGCCATTCCCGGGTACATGGAGTACCCGCAATACACACGCCCAGAAAACTATCAAAGCTGGGAAGTTCCAAAGATCCTCCTTGGTGGAAATCACAAAGATATCGCTACCTGGAGAAAAGAACAGTCTTCCAAAACAACAGATTAGTTACTTGAAATCTTACGAATCGCATCTTCTAAAGATGTCCACCGCATGTTTGCCGCACTTGATAGTTTACTTGAGTCTAATGCCGTATTTCGTTGATATGGTCGCGTTGCTGTTTTGAGATATTCCGCCAAACTTCCCTGTTGAATTGGAGCATCCAACTGCAAAACATCGTTGATCATAGCAGCGTACTCATAATCACTCACCTTAACACCACAAGTCGCATGAAATATATCGTTTGGCTTATTTTCTACTGCCCAATCCACAACTTGCGAAAAATCCTCAATAACAGTCGGAGAAAACCAATGGTCCGTAAATTGCGGATAGAGTGTTTTTTGTTTGAGTCCTTGAATAATCTTATGCGTCGTATCTGGCTTCTTTTCATATACATCGCTTCTAAACGGTTGATCTATACGAAAAATAGTCCATGAATCACATTCCTGCTTAACCGCCTGCTCAGCTAAGGCTTTTGT
>DATEVM010000023.1:0-10192 GCA_035281785.1 Patescibacteria group bacterium | reverse complement strand
ACGAATCCATGAATGTTGTTACATCGCCAACGAGTCGCATGGTACGTGAGACAACCCATCTATCGAGTACGTGTGAAATCTTTTTTGGCAATGAAAGCGAAACACTCTGGTCAGCATATAACTTGTAAAACGTAAACACGTTCCACCAAATACCAAATACTTTTTTCCGAACTTCATTAACCGCTTCTTCACTAAAGTTCACATTATCAGCCTTCATAACACTTGAACTCATAAGGTATAAACGAAGAGAATCAACACCATACTTGTTAATCAACAGCATTGGATCGGGATAGTTCTTTTTTGACTTACTCATCTTCGTACCATCCTCAGCCAATATTGTTCCCGTTGTAACAGCATTTTCAAATGCCGGTTTTCCAAAAAGTCCTACCGACAGCACATGCAGTGTGTAAAACCACGCACGAGTTTGTGCGATATATTCACTAATAAATTGCGCGGGATATCGGGACTCGAATTTTTCTTTACTTTCAAATGGATAGTGGATAGATGCGTATGGCATTGATCCTGACTCAACCCAACAGTCAAACACCGCGGGAATTCTGAGACCTTTTTCTGTCTTTTCGTCATCAACCCACAATTCAATGTCATCTAAAAATTCACGGTGATAATCAGTGAGCAACTCAACCTTAGACGGGTCAACCGCCCATTTCTTCATATCTGCGTATGATCCTAAAACGCGTTTTTTCCCAGTTTTCTCGCCAATCCATACAGGCATTGGCGTTCCCCAATACCGAGATCTGGAAATATTCCAGTCAGGCGCTGTTTCTAGGCCTTTTCCAAACCTTCCGTGTTTTAAAAACTCCGGATACCAATTCACACGTTCGTTTTGTGTCAATAGCTCGGGTTTTAGTTTTTGCACATCGATAAACCATGCAGGAACTGCGTTGTAGTACAACGGAGTCGAACAGCGATAGCAAAACGGGTACGAGTGTGTTGTTTTAAGGGACTTATACATAAGTCCGCGTTCTGTAAGATCTTGGATAATCCAATCCTCACCTTTTTTATAGAACACACCTTTAATTGGCTCAACAAAATCGAGGAATCGACCCTGATCATCAAGTGTTGGAACACAGGGCAAATCAAGTTGTTGTGCAAGTCTATAGTCGTCCTCACCAAATATTGCTGCGGTATGTACAATGCCAGTTCCATCAGACAAACTGACGAAATCTGCAGATGCTATGTAGTGCGCCTTTTTCCCATCAGCAGGCATATATGTGTAGAGAGGTTCATACGATCGTCCAACAAGCTTTTTCCCTTGTACCGTTTGTTTGATCTCAATTTTTTCTTTATCAAACACTGCTGTAACTAAATCTTTTGCAATCCACAACAGTTCATCATTGTGCAATACCTGCACATACTCGGCCTGCTCACTCACCGCTAACGCGACATTTCCTATCAATGTCCAAGGGGTTGTAGTCCATGCCATGAAGTATTCATTTTTCTTTGGATTATCCGTCGC
This sequence comes from Patescibacteria group bacterium, assembly GCA_035281785.1. GTDB lineage: Bacteria > Patescibacteriota > Microgenomatia > UBA1400 > UBA12028 > DATEVM01. The sequence continues at coordinate 8,715 of DATEVM010000023.1, read as the reverse complement.
ACGAAACTTCACAAATACCGAGTTGTCTTCAACATCCTTATATGAGTTATCCATTGCTATCTCAAAGTTTGAAAGAGGAGTTGCACAGCGCGGACAATACAAAATAACTTTTCGTCCTTCATACACCATGTCTTTTTTATAAAGCTCGGCAAAAGCCCACCATACCGACTCCATATATGTGTTATCCATTGTTTTATATGAGTGTTTAAAGTCAACCCATCGACCAAGTCGCTTAATGATCACTTCCCATTCTTTATCGAAACGTAATATCGCGGCACGGCATGCAGCATTAAAGGTGCCTATTCCCAATTCCTCAATTCCCTTCTTCCCACCTTTCAAATCTAATTCCTTTTCGATCATGTTCTCGATTGGTACTCCGTGGCAGTCCCATCCCCACACACGCTCAACATGGTAGCCCTTCATTGTCCAATATCTCGGAATAACATCCTTGATCGTTGACGCTAATAGATGACCATAATGAGGCAATCCCGTTGCGAACGGAGGACCATCATAAAAGACATACGGTTTTGTGCTTGGGCGCTGCTGGACAGATGCATTAAACGCGTCTGTTTCATCCCAATGTCGCAGAACCTCCTCCTCGAGCTGAGGAAGGTTTGGTTGCTGCTGAAAGTTTGTTATTTTTTGCATATGTTTTCCCGTATGTATTCCATTATGGCTTTTCATAACGCCGACGCAAGTCTCCGTATAAAAAAACCACGCATACTGTCCTACATTAGGACGCTTTCGCGTGGTTCCACCTTGATTCCTCTCGTCCTTTTTCAGGACTCAAGCTCAATCCAGCTGTCTCGGGCTTACCCGGAAAGGTCTACTCGCCAGCAACGGCTTTCTTCTTTCTGCACTCTGGTGATAACAGAGTATCGCTCTTGAATTCTATGTATTGTAGCACAGATTACCACGTCTTTTTTTCTTATTGTTTCCTCAAAATTATCAGTGATCCCCGTACGCTCATTCCAAAAATGTGTGTTTTAACCTCTGTCCTTGTCACCTGAAGACCACGTATCTGATCCAGCACCGAAAGTGCCTTCATCGCGTACTCAATCTGCTCTTTTGACCATGCCTCTAAAAGACCGGGAAATATACGTGCCTCGCCGCCCGGTTTAACAATACGAACAAGCTCACGATACGCAGATAAAAAGCTTGTTTCATCGGTAAATTGAATAGGCATCAATGCATGTCTTGATAAGACTAAGTCAAATGTGTTGTCACCAAAAGGAAGCAGCTGCATTTCTGCTTGAGCCGTGTATGCGTTCACAAGCTCCCAGCTCGCCAACACATCGGAGTGTTTTCGCATCGCCTGTGCTTGTGCAATAGCACGCAATATTCCCATCCACGATTCATTACTCTGGTCTAGTGATACAACCCCAGGAATACCGAATCGCTCACACTCGTACGCAAACTGCCTACCACCTGCACCTAGGTCGAGGATGGACTTATCCATCAACTCAATTGGAAGCAGATCTAGGTCCTTGAGGTAGGACTCTAATTTTGGCAGATCATGGAGTGTTTCTTGTTCTCGTCTCATGCGCATATTATAGCGCGATATACCAATCTCTTATGGAGCAATGCCAAAACCTTGCTCCAAATATGTATGAAGAGCGCGAGTCATGGAAAATTCATCAAAAATGAGTTTTCGACTATTCTGCATCATACGAACCCATGTCTCCGGAATACCTTTATCATTTCGACTATAGTACAGCGGTAAAATTTCATCCTCTAACTTTTCCAAAACATCAACCGTAACGTTACTGTCATTCAGCACCCAACCAATGTCATATAAGTTTATTTCATGAACCCACCCGTCGTTGGTCGTGAGTGGTAATACCCCGTTCAACGCCGCCTTCATTCCACTCGTACCACATGCTTCAAATCCAACCACAGGCGTATTGATCCACATATCGCAGCCAGAAGTCATCAGCTGCGCGAGTTCTTTGTTATACCCGGTAATATAAACCGCAAGTCCTTTTAAATCTGAGGATAACCTGTATTGAAGTTCTTCCAACAATCCCACTCCATCCTGATCGCTTGGGTGGGAATGCCCCGCAAATACAAGACGTATCGGCCGTTCCGTATTTCTGGCCAAGTCGTTAAAACGTTTTAAGCGTTCGACCAACGCCAATGGTCTCTTGTACCGAACCATCCTTCGACCCCAACCAAGGAGCAATGTCTGTGTATCCCAATGTTCGCCTGTTTCTGCAGCGATGCGGTCCAGCAACGCCTGCTTTCGCTCCTGATGTCTCTCCCAAATATGATCAACCTCGTGAACCATATCCCACCCTGGAATGTGCACTCCGTTTGTTATAGGAAACATCGGGTGATCCGCCCAAATCGTTTTTGCTTTTTCGGCGTGAAGTTTTGACACAGCGTTAATTTTTCCGGCTGTTCGGAGCGCAAGCATTGTCATGGAGAAAACACTTGATTCTTGAACAAGTCCCAGATCAACAATCGTTTGTATGGGCACGGAAAGCTCATCAGCATAATGTCCGAGTAAAAGTGCTACTAAGTCATTACTAAACACATCGTTTCCTGCAGCAACAAGTGTGTGATTTGTAAATAACAACCGGTGTTTTGCGCGTTCCTTTGCGTCGATAAATCCAACATTGTGTTCCTGCATTTCGTGACGAATCAGCTCGAGAATTAACAAAGCAGAATGTCCCTCGTTTAAATGGTACGCTGACGGGTGATGACCCAAGGATTCCAATAATCGCAAGCCGCCAATTCCCAACACCATTTCCTGCTTAAACCGCGTTTCTTTTTCACCAACGTAAAGTTTGTCGGTAATATGCCTATCTGCTTCTTCGTTTTGTTCAAAATTGGTGTCTAATAGGTACACTCTAACTGTACCCTTTGTCCACATCCACGCACGCACAGCAACAATGTGATCATGTATTGGAACTGTGACAACAACCATCTCACCCTTGTCATTTACCACAGAGGTCAACTCGGACTTATCAGGGGAACCAGCAGTGTGAACATCAACAATAGCTCCTTCTTTACTTAATTCCTTATGGAAAAAACCTTCTTTGTAGTACAGCCCTACGCCTAATACGGGAATTTTTTGCTCGGCAGCCTCAAGTATGTAGTCTCCGGCTAGAATACCTAAGCCTCCAGCATATGTTGGGAGTTGATCTGACAGAGCAAACTCTGCACAAAAATACGCGATGGGGCGCTGTGTAAGATTTGAATATGCTTGTGATGCTCGAAGCTGCGTAAACCAGTCAGTATGAGGAGATGACATGTACCCATGATAGCAAAGAACTTGTTGTGGTGACTACATATACTGCACACTCGGCTTTTTTGCGACATATCGCTTTCTCAGCGCAATCGCTTTACGGTACCACCGCTCGTATTCCTTTGCTGCATGAGTCCATGAAAAATCACACTCAAGACAGTTCTCAACCAGTTTTTTCCAGAGTTTTTTATTTCGATATGTTGTCACTGCTTTGACAACCGACCCATAAAGTCCCCACGCGTTTTTTGCAGTAAATGAAAACCCATTTCCTTCACGTGTCTCTGGATCAAAATCGGTTACAATGTCGCTAAGTCCGCCCGTTCTCCTGACAATCGGCACAGAGCCGTATCGCAAGCCCTCCAACGCCACTATTCCTCCGGGCTCAAAAAGACTTGGCATCAGCAGCGCATCTGCACCAGAAAAAATGACATGAGGCAGTTGAAAGTTTGGTAAAAGATGCAGCCCTATTTGTTTAGGAAACTTTGTTCGAAGTTGTTGCAAAATAAACCGATACGTGTCATCTCCACCACCCAGCACGACAAATTGCATATCCGCATACTCTTTTAACAGATGCGGAAGTGCTTCCAGTAACAATCCAACACCTTTTTGTTGCACAAGTCTTCCACTATACGCCACAACAAACGCGTCTGGATTCACAGGGAGAGAAAACTCTTGTTGTACGTATTTTTTATTGAGACGGCGAGCAGTTTCAAAATGTTTCGGCGAAAATTGGCGAAATAGCAATGGATCTGTTTTGGGGTTAAACTCTTCAGTGTCGAGGCCGTTTAAAATCCCGCTCATTTTTCCCTTCACCTGCAACAACGTTTTCCCCAAACCTTCGGCGTATTCAGTTGTTTGAATTTCTCGGGCGTGCGTTGGACTCACCGTCGTAATTGCATCGGCGTACACAAGTCCTCGAAGCAGGACGTTCTGCTTTATGAGTTTTTCGGAAAGGAGAGGTTCTAATGGCTTACTTCCGGAGTCCCGGTCTTTCGGCTCACAATATTGAAAATCGTAATTTCCCTGATATTTAAAGTTATGAACCGTTAGTACAATCGGAACCTTGTCTAATATTTCTTTATACCGTGGAACGGAACGGGCAAGCTCTATAAAATACGATGCATGCCAATCATTACAATGGATGACATCAGGCCACCATACGTCATGTTTTGATTTTTTGATCTTTTCTCGGCGTGCAATCAACCATTCAAGACATCCTTTGCAAAGCAGTAGAAAACGAGTGTGATCATCTTTATATCCAAACACATTCGCACGCAGCTCATAGTATTCACGATTTTCTAAAAAATATGTCGTGACGTTGTGTTTCGTTTTCGACAATGTTTTCACATTACAAACAAGTGATGTGGTGCTTGCGTTTGCGTGATCCAACGGAACATGTAATCCCTCGGTTTGCATGGCAAGCCTCCAACCTTTTTTTGTTGGAGACGTTTTATCCATTGCACCAAATTTCGGAGTAAACATACGAACATCATGTCCGAGTTGTCGTAGCGCTTTTGGGAGAAAGTACATGACTTGCGATAAACCGCCTACCGAGACAAATGGTCCGACTTCTGCAGCGAGTACTAATATATTCATTGATGTTCTTTACTACTATATACCGAGTTTTTTTGTATGCGTTCGCTTTTCTTATGACTTTTATTTGATTGATCTCTCCATCCATTATACATAAAGAGCAGTAAAAGAACCGTTTCCTTATTTCGCTACAAATCTATATCATGACCGTCTACCTTATATGACTTCGCCCATGGTACGCTTATGTCATGTCCAAAACGATATATTTAGTCCGACACTGCTACTATGCGAATCCACAAAACATTCTTCCAGGTAGACTGCCGATTATGCTTTCGAACGAAGGTGAACTACAGGCAAAACGACTTCGGAATCACTTCGCTGAAAAAAACATTCAGAATATATGGAGCAGCGCCGTACTTCGTTGCAAACAAACAGCTGAAACGATTTCAGACAGCACTATTCCAATAACATTTGATCAAAGGCTTCTAGAAACTTTTTCTCCATATCAGGGATTTTGGTTCGATGGCCCGTTGGGCTGGGACCACTTCTATCTTCACAGACCAGAATTAGGCGGTGAAAATTATGATGATATTCGAAATCGGGTAACAGCGTTTTGGAATGAAATCATTATTTCCGCTGAAGAAGAACAAATTATTATTTGTTCGCATGGAGACCCACTCTATCTTTTGTATACAACGCTTACAAACAGACCGTTACCAAATGAGCTAGAAGAGGCCGGCGAACACGGAAACCCCCTATACCAGGGAAAGGGAAGTATTCGTGAGGTAAAAATCTCAGGAACCGAAACAATTGTTTCGGAAGAGTGGAATACGGTATAAAATTTACGATTTATTCTGCCGAAGGAACGCGGGGATATCGAACTCATCTTCAAAATCAGATTCTTTTGGTTTGTCATCGGGTTGCTGTTGTGTTGAAGGCATACCCATTGGCACGCCCATCGTCATACCCGCCGCCGCTTGTTGTGCCTGACTTTGCTGCAGCGCTTGATTTACAGTCATATGCCCACCCTGTTGCACCTGTTGTTGCTGGGTCTGCTGAGGATGTGAAAATCCATTACTCACTACGGCACCACCACCCATAACGCTTCCGGATCCGGAGAGCCCAAGCTTACGTTGCGCAGCTGCATCATATGCACCAAACCTTGGTCTGTATGATCCGAATTTAAGATGATTCTCATCAAACCCTGTTGCAATAACACTAATCTTCACACTGCTACCCATTTCTTTATCAATTGTTGCACCAAAAATAATGTTCGCATCCGGATCCGCTGTTTGATGAATAATTGCAGAAGCCTCGGATACTTCTGTAAGCGTAAGGTCATCACCTCCTGTAATGGTATAGAGAATTCCTTTGGCTCCCTCGATTGAAAGTTCAAGTAACGGTGAAGAGATGGCAGCTCGGGCAGCATTTACCGCACGATTCTCACCCGAAGCTGATCCTACTCCCATCAACGCCGTACCAGAATCAGACATGACTGTTTTTACATCTGCAAAGTCGACATTCACCAAGCCTGGAACGGTAATGAGATCGGAAATTGCCTGCACGCCTTGACCAAGCACGTTATCTGCATAACGAAACGCGTCTAAAAGCGTCATCTTGCGATCGATAACATCTAACAGGCGCTGGTTTGGAATCACGATCAACGTATCAACCTTGTCCTTCAGGGACTCTATCCCTTCTTCCGCAACACGCATGCGGCGGATACCCTCAAATGCAAACGGCTTTGTTACGACCGCAACAGTGAGTGCTCCAGCCTCCTTAGCAAGTTCTGCAATAATCGATGAAGATCCCGTACCTGTTCCACCACCCATTCCTGCGGTAATGAACACCATGTCCGTATCAAAAACCAACTCTTTGAGTTTTTCACGCGATTCTTCTGCGGCCTGCCGACCCACCTCAGGATCTGCACCCGAACCTAAACCGCGAGTGTAGTTAGCTCCAATTTGAAATTTAGTATCAGCTTTGTTTGAAAGAAGCGCCTGCGCGTCCGTATTAACTGCTACAAACTCGACGCCACGAATAAGATTTGCGGCGATCATGGAGTTGATTGCGTTTCCACCGCCTCCGCCAACGCCTATTACTTTGATTTTTGCGAATGTGGTATTTGAGGGTTTAACGAGACCCATACAGCGTCCTTTAATTCACATCGTATCGCATAATATTCGGGTACGCAAGGTGGAAGAATCACAATGTTGTCGTTACTACGGCATCACCGACTTCACCAACTTCATAACCCGCTCCCTCAGAGGTTTAAGAGGCAGGTTTTTCAAAAGACCAATAAAGGATCCATCTTTTTTCTCTGATGTGCTTAATGAATGCAACTGCATACCATACAAAAGAAGTCCCGCGGACGTTGCATATGATGAGGATGTTTCAACTTCGTCCGTTAGTCCGTGTAATCCCTGAGGCTTTCCAACACGTGTCGGCAACCCCAATATGCGTTTGCACACATCAACAATACCGATTGTTTCGGCGCCACCACCAGTCAAAACAACGCCGGCAGGAATCATGGGAAGCATGCCCTGTTTATCCAGCTCTTCACCGATAAGTTTGAACATTTCTTGTAAACGGGGCATGATAATGCCGTCAACAACTGCTTTTCTTGATAGCGATCCAACATCCTCCGTTAGTCCAATTTTCTTTGTATCAACTTCATCCTCTTTTTTCTTACGCTCCCTCGCTTGCTCTCGAGTTTCACCAGGGATTGCTTGGAGTTCAAGTGCGGGCATGCCCGATAACGCAAGTTTTATTCGCTCCGCAGACTGCAAACTCATGCGAAGTCCTAAAGCGATATCTGATGTTATATGGCGCGCACCAATTGGCAGCACTCCGGAGTATGCAAGTGATCCTTCAACAAACGCGCAGACGGACGTTGAACCAGCACCGATATCCAACACCAACACACCTAGTTCCTTTTCCGTCTCAGAAAGAACAGCGTACGATGACGCCAGTCCTGAAAACACGAAACCCTCTGGTTGAACACCCAGCTCATTAATACATTTGGAAATATTCTTGAGAGCTGTTGATGATCCAGTAATAATGTGCGTTTCACATTCTAGCCGAACTCCACTCATTCCAATCGGATCTTTTATTCCTTCTTGTGAGTCGACCTTGTAGTCCTTAGGAATGACATGTATCACCTCTCGTGCTGAAGGAAGCGACACGGCACGAGCTGCCTCTATAACACGTCGAACATCATCGGCGGTAATTTCTCCTTGAGGATTTGCAATCGCCACCACACCCTTCGAGTTCTGTGATTCGATATGCGTCCCACTCACAGAGACATAGGCTGCACGAACCCCGCTTCCGGCCATACGTTCCGCTGCGTCTACACTTTGCGTAATAGCTTCAATCGCTTCTTCCAAATCAACAATCTGACTTTTTCGAAGTCCCTTGCTTGGAATTGAAGCAACGCCAGTAACTCGAGGTTCGCGCTCGACATCGGAAAGTTGTGCAATAAGCGTACAGACTTTCTCTGTACCGATATCTATGGCAGCAACTGTTTTGGTACGACCCATGTGGTTTGCCCTTCAAAGGTCATCGCAGGACGGGATGCGAAAACCGAAGATCTATGATTGATACTCTCTCGATCATTGTAGCCTCGCCGAGGAAGCGTTGTAAAGTGCCGAGCTGAAGAATCAAGTCTTTTGTCGATGCAAGCGCAGTTTTTCCACTCGTCAGGTACAGCGCAATCTCCTGAGCTTCTCTCCACTCTATTGCCGAGATAGAACTATATACCGCTGAACGCTCAATATCCCTACAAAATCCGGTCATATTCTCATCCATTTGATCTCCAAGGACGAAGCCACGACCAGGAAGTTGTAAAAGTACGAGTCCTTGCGGTCGACTCTCAACCTTTCCGCTTATCTTCGCCTCATCAGATAGAAGAAAATACCCTTTTTCCGGTGATG
>DATEVM010000022.1:0-6221 GCA_035281785.1 Patescibacteria group bacterium | reverse complement strand
ATGTGCGACGGAATTGAAACTGCAAAAATATATCGTTGCATCCTGCATTGTATGATACACTATCGATGATATGCAGAAGCACTATTTTCCCGGACAACAAACGGATGAGCATGTGTTATACGTAGTACATCCTCACATTGTGTCGTTATACATGTCACTGGCTAAAATAACTGCGTTAGCACTTTTTCTCCTTATAACGCTCCTTTTTCTTTCAAAAGCATTTATGTTTTTTGGCGTAGTGAGTTTTATCGGGGCTGCCGTATTAGTTGGTGTTGGCTCATGGGTGTCGTACGAAAGTTTTCGCAGAAGTATTACCTATATTACCGATCGACGCATTGTGCGTTTTGAAGCGGCAACGCCTTTTGCAACAAACTCACGTGCATTAACATGGGATGAAGTGGTGAAAGTAAAAACATTTCCTCGCAATGTACTATGGAAGATGATGAAGGTTGGAACAATTATTGTGCATGCAAAATCAACATATGTTCACACGCATGAACAAACGCGCGAAAATGTCTATACAAATGATGACTTAGATTTAGAGTATGTGTACTACTATAAAGACCTTGGAAATTACATCGATAAAATTCTATACACATATAAACACTCTCCGCATGAAGTGTCGCAGATGCACCCATTTGTGCCAAAGCCGGCAGGGCAAAGAGATTAACAATGTGGACTGAAATAAAGGTAAAAAGGCAACTATTTCCAGATCTGTGAGGCCATTCGGCGAAGAAACGAGCCCTCATCTTAGTTTGGTCTGGAGGTATGCAATTCTTCCTCTGGGCTGCCTCTTGCATTTTTTTAGGGTGTCTCGTATACTAGCCGTCTGCACAGTTGCAGAGAGAAAAGAAAAGGAGTCTGTACTTGTTCACGGTCGCCCCAGCAGTTTTCTGCAAAGAGAGGAGTATTCGCGTTCAATAAAGCTCTCTCCTGGCGTTTCGTGAAAAAAGACAGCTCCCGCAAGGGAGCTTTTTCGTCTCTCTTTGTAGGAAAGACGGATAAGCGATAGGGGCCCATAGCTCATCCGGTAGAGCGCATCATTTGCAATGATGAGGTGAGCGGTTCGAGTCCGCTTGGGTCCACAAGATGCTTTGGCGAGAATGATTCAAGGAGTGCTTGAGCGAAAGTTCAAACACCCCTCCGATCACACATCGTGATCTCGTTCCTTAACAAGTGAAGAGAATGAATTAAGGTTTTGTATCTTTATAGAAATTCATTTCTATTGAGAAGTATCGTTTATGTAAACTCACGCAGATAGTGAATGCCTTGGCAATTCGTGCCGAAGAAGGACGCACAAAGCCGCGATAGTCGTCGGGGAGCTGCTACGAAGCGCTGATCCGGCGGTGTCCGAATGGGGAAACCCACTCTGGGTTATTCCAGAGGATCTCACAGCCTCGTGCTGGAGAAGGGTACGTGCTGAACTGAAATATCTAAGTAAGCACAGGAAAAGAAATCGAATGAGATTCCCTGAGTAAGCGACGAGCGAAAAGGGAACAGCCTAAACCGGGATTTATCCCGGGGTTGCAGGACTCCAATATTGGATTGTTGTTTTGTAAAAGAACGCCATGGAATTGGCGGCCAAAGAACGTGATAGCCGTGTATTTGAAACAAAGCAGCACCATAGGAAGTTCCTAAGTACTTTCGGAGACGGCAAACTCCGTTAGGAATCTGGGGTGACCACACTCCAAGGCTAAACACACGAATTGACCGATAGTGAACGAGTACCGCGAGGGAAAGGTGAAAAGAAGGGTTGAAGACCCCGTGAAATAGTACCTGAAACTATCTGCTAACAAGCAGACAGAGTCCGCAAGGATGATGTCGTGCCTATTGAAGAATGAACCGGCGAGTTATGGTGTGCTTCAAGTGTAAGCGGTTGCCACCGCGGACGCGAAGTGAAAGCGAGCCTGAATAGGGCGATTAGAAGCATACTGTAGACCCGAAACCAGATGAGCTAACCATGTCCAGGCTGCAGGTGGGGTAATACCCACTGAAGGGCCGAACCGTTGTATGTTGCAAGATGCTCGGATGAGGTGTGGTTAGAGGTTATATGCCAATCGAATCTGGAGATAGCTGGTTCTCCCCGAAATATATTTAGGTATAGGCTCGTGCTAAGCGTTGTGGGGGTAGAGTGCTGAATGAGTGTCTTGGTCGCAAGGCCAAGCACTTAATCAAACTGCGAATACCATGATTGCATGCACGGGACTCAGTACGGCGGAGCTAAGTTCGTCGGGCGAAAGGGAAACATCCCAGACTCTCGTCTAAGGTCTCCAAATGTACTCTCAGTTGAGAAGGTAGTTGTCATCCATAAACACCTAGGAGGTCGGCTCAGAAGCAGCCATCCTTGAAAGAAAGCGTAACAGCTCACTAGCCGAGGACGACAGCGCCGAAAATGTACCGAGGATTAAGAGTACTACCGAAGACAGAGATTTTTATATGTTTTTAAATATATAGGAGTGGTAGGGGAGCGTTCTGAGTGCTGTGAAGGCGGCGGGTAACCGAACTGCTGGAGCGATCAGAAGTGCGAATGCCGGTATGAGTAGCGTAAACGAAGTGAGAATCTTCGTCTCCGAATGTTCAAGGTTTCCGCACCCACGTTCGTCGTGTGCGGGTTAGGCGACCCTTAGGTGAGGCCTCTAGGCGTAACCGATGGATAACTGGTTGATATTCCAGTCCTTGGGCGAGTTCGTTATTACTTGGGGAGGGACGGATTTGGATAATGCGTGTGCCTTTACTGAATTGGCCACCAAAGCATCAAGATAGTATTTACTGGCAAATCCGTAGATATGTTTAATCGAGATGTAACAGCTAGCGTGCTCCGCAAGGAGCGTGCAAGACGCATGACTTCAGGTTCCTAGAAAAGCTCCGCAAGAAGAACTCGACCAATTCGTACCGATAACCGACACAGGTGAACTGGTAGAGTATACCAAGGAGAGCGAGAGAAAGTGGTTTAAGGAATTCGGCAAACCTGCTGGGCGTACCTTCGGTATATGCCCTCCTCTTCGCAAGAAGAGGCGCAGAGAAAGTATTGGGATCGACTGTTTAACAAAAACACAGGTCTGTGCAAACTCGAAAGAGGAAGTATACAGGCTGAAACCTGCCCAGTGCCGGAAGGTTAACTGCGAGAGTGCTATCGTAAGATATTGCTTTCAATTGAAGCCCCGGTGAACGGCAGCAGTAACTATAACTGTTCTATGGTAGCGAAGTACCTTGTCACTTAATTGGTGACGTGCATGAAAGGTCCAACGAGTCCCAAGCTGTCTTGAACCATTACTCGGCGAAATTGAATTGGCTGTGAAGATGCGGCCTACTGATAGTAGGACAAAAAGACCCCGTGAAGCTTTACTACAACTTGGCACTGATATTTTATGTGGAATTGTTGAGAATAGGCGGGAGCGCTAGCCGCAAGGTTGGTGCAATAGTGAAATACCGCTCGTTTTGTATAGAATATCTTACTCAACACGACTGCAAACGTCGTGGAGAACACTGTCTGGCAGGTAGTTTAACTGGGGAGGTTGCTTGCGAAAGGGTATCGCAAGCGCGCAATGGTATCCTTGGTCCGGATGGAAATCGGACTGGAAGTGCAATGGCATAAGGATGCTTGACTGTGAGGCAAACAGGCCGAGCAGGAGCGAAAGCTGGTCATAGTGATCCTCGTGTGCTTTGTGGAAGGCACCGGGCTTAACGAATAAAAGCTACTCCGGGGATAACAGAGTCATCGCGCCTAAGCGTCCCTAGCGACGGCGCGGTTTGCTACCTCGATGTCGGCTCATCGCATCCTGGGGCTGAAGAAGGTCCCAAGGGTTGGTCTGTTCGCCCATTAAAGCGGTACGCGAGCTGGGTTCAGAGCGTCGTGAGACAGCAGTAATCAAATGAGGCATTACTGTCTCAACTACAGAATGACGTTTTGAATTTTGAAAAAGAACAAAGAAATAATCGAGTCTGTTATAAAAATGTAGTTCCGTAAAAAGATTTGCGGAATAAATCTGACTAAATGCTGGAAACCCTCGTAAATATGTACTTACTAGTACAAGAAATGTACACTAGTGACAATAGTTCATCAGTAACCCTAGGGGTTACGCGAGACAATCAGCAGGAAAGACTATAAAAATTAGTGATGAATATTTTATAGGATTTATTGAAGGAGAAGGATGTTTTAATGTGAGCGTTGTTCGTTCACAGGAAACGACTTCAGGATGGCAAGTCATTCATTTCTTTATGGTATCTCAAAATCCAATTCAGAAAGAAGGAATGCGAGAAATCCTTCATCTTGCTTGCGAAATGAATACAAAACAACGTAAATACGCTAAAGACGAGATATTATCATCTTTTTTATAGAATCCTCACAGGCCATATGTCGGACATGGAATGTACTATTCCTAAAGATATGGTCGGATCTCTCTAGCGATAGAGAGCGCGATTTGAAAACAAGAAATTAAGTCGCCGACGGTAGAAATACCTGTAACAATAATGTCGGCCTCTATCCACTATCAGCGTTGGAAAATTGAAGGGGTTTGCTCCTAGTACGAGAGGACCGGAGTGAGGCAATCCCTGGTGTGTCTGTTGTCGCTGTCAAGCGCATCGCAGAGTAGCCACATTGCTGTTGGATAACCGCTGAAAGCATCTAAGCGGGAAGCCGTCCCTAAGATTAATTTTCCCAATTAGACCCCTCGGAGACTACGAGGTTGATAGGCAGTCGGTGTTCGCATGGTGACATGCTAAGCCTAACTGTACTAATAGGTCGATTGAACATAAACGATACGATATAAAACCATTCGTTCTCTTCACGTTGTGAAGGAGTGAGAAATCGCTCTTTGATACATGTGAATATATTTAGAGACCATCATCTTTCTTCGGAAAGGTAATGTTCTCTCCCGGTCTTTCGAGCGGTGTAGTCCGACCTCTTCCCATTCCGAACAGAGTCGTCAAATGCACCAGCGCCGACAATAATGCATCCGCGAGGTTGTGTGAAGATAGGTCAAGGCCGGGTTTTTTATTGTCTAAAAAATCTGTGGTATCATGCGCATATGCCAGGATTCAATTTCCATGTAGACATCAGTTACAGGATCGAAGGAAAGTCATATGCTGACGATGCATACGAGCATTTTGCGTTTGATGTTGAAAATGTTATGGACTCATATGCTGCAACGGACTTAGCATATGCAGAACTCAGAAAACATCTTGCACTTGATCATCTGACAATTGATGACCTTTCCGAAAACTATGAGACGACAAAGCAGCTTTTACGTGGTGATCCCGAGCTTTTTCTCCGGCGATAGCAATCTCTTTTTTTCTCTGGTACAATACACACCTGTTTGGGAATTTTCGGTAGACGACTACAGTTTCCAAGCAATTCCATTGAAAGGGGATTATCCAGTATGCCACGCGCAAAAAAGGATCCGGCCGCAGCGGCCGTTGTCGAAGAGACAAAAACAGCTGAAGTTCAAGTAGATGAGGTGAAGGAAGAGAAAGTTGCCAAAAAAGCAGCAGTCAAATCCGCACCAAAAGAGACAAAGCCAAAGGAGATAAAAGCTTCAACAACAAAAGCTCCTACAACCATGGAAGAGCTTCTCGCTTCTGCGGGAACGGAACTCCGTGTGCCAAAGGTTGGGGATGTTCTTGAGGGTGTTATCACTGAGGTTACGAAAAAAGCAGTCTTGGTTGATATCGCAGGAAAGACAGAGGGCGTTGTTGTTGATAAAGAATTTGACTCTGCATCAGATTACATTCGATCACTCAAACAAGGTGACACGATTTCTGTGTATGTGACGAGTACCGAGAACGATCGCGGTCAGATTTTGTTATCATTGCGCCGCGCAGCAATGAATCAGCGTTGGGATCAATTCTCCCGAGCGATGCAAACCGGCGAAACAGTTACGGTTCGCGGGTTGGAATTGAACAAGGGTGGCATGATTGTTGGGACAGATGGGATTCGTGGATTTATTCCAACAAGCCAGTTTAGTAAACAGTACATTGGAAAACTTGATACGCTCTTGAATCATGCGATTAAGACAAAGGTCATTGAGGTTGATAAAGAGAAGAATCGTCTCATTTTTTCCGAACGACACGTTTCTGAAGCAGATCTTATTGCACAAAAGTCGGCAGCACTCTCAAAGATTGAGGTTGGCAGCGTGTATGAAGGAACGGTTTCTGGCGTCATGCCATTTGGCGTATTTGTCGCACTAGGTGTTGAGATTATTGGAGAGGGTGGGAAGAAAGAA
>DATEVM010000021.1:0-3348 GCA_035281785.1 Patescibacteria group bacterium | reverse complement strand
CGGCCCAATGCCCGGAAGACGCTCAAACTGCGCGATAAGCGCCTGGAGTGGTCGAGGAAGCTTCATGATCGCCTATCATTGCTCATACACAACCTCGTTATCATCGAGACGACGAACAATGGTTCCTTGTTGTTTTTCTTCAAGGCTGTGCGCGAGCATACCGCCAATACGTGCAAGGGCAAATATGCCGTTTCCTGCATCTGGAGACAGTCCTAACTCAAGAAGCAGCGCTGCAACTGCTCCGTCAATATTCAGAACCAGCTTCCGTCCCAGTTCCACCTCCAACGCCCATTCAAGCTTACGAGCAACACTCATATACGGACCATCAATCCCCTGTTCATGCGCAAGGGTAAAAAGTTTTTCGGTTCGAGGATCTTCGGTAGTGTATTTTCGATGACCATATCCAGGTAATCGTTTTTTTT
This sequence comes from Patescibacteria group bacterium, assembly GCA_035281785.1. GTDB lineage: Bacteria > Patescibacteriota > Microgenomatia > UBA1400 > UBA12028 > DATEVM01. The sequence continues at coordinate 2,926 of DATEVM010000021.1, read as the reverse complement.
GCGCGCGCTGATCGCGAACATAGACGGTGAGTTCTTCTTCTGTCTTTTGTTGAAATGCTGAAAATACTCGCATCGCACCTTCTACCGCTCCACCGTGGAACGGTCCTATTGCAAGTAACCCCGCAGCGAGCGACTGTGTTATTCCGTTCCCACTGGCCGTAACAACTCGCGGAACAAATCCCGACGCAGGAGCAACACCATGATCCATGCATGCAACAAGAATTGCGTTGAGCATGATGGTTTGGGCAGATGATGGTTGTTTACCCATCAACATGAAATAGACTGCTGACGGATAGTCCATGGATCCAATAAGATCCGTTAGTTTTTTTCCACGAATATGGAGTTCTCCGTTTACATCGCCACTTACAGATGTTTGAAATTGCATGGTCTTATCCTATCACGGAGTTAGAGCAGACTTATAGCGAAATAACATTCTATTCCGCCACAAGTCTACAGTATTTCGACTATTTTTTGTTTTGATTTCTCTCCGCCTGTAATAAATATTCTTGACTTCGGAACATTGAAGTATTGCGCGAGTTGCTCGACAACGTCTTTGTTTGCTTTTCCTTCTCTTGCTGATGCGGGTGTTGAAACATGAATAACTGTGTTGCGTTGACTTACTTCTCGCTTCTCCGCTCCTGTTTTAACCGTCACCGCGTATCGTATGTTCATATTCCCAACTCTCTGATTTTTTGCGGAAGTTCATCCGGACTCTTCAATATAATCGCACCCGCTTTTTGTAGTGCCTCAATTTTACCTCGCAGTGTTCCAATATCCTTATCGACAATCGCTCCCGCGTGACCAAATGATACGCCTTGTGGAAGAGTTTCGGCAAACGCGCCAGAAATAAATGCTATGAGTGGTTTTGTGAACTTTTTCTGTAGTAAGACATCTGCCGCTTCTTCCTCATACGTCCCACCAATCTCACCAATCATCACAACAGCTTTTGTTTCTGCATCATGTTCAAAAAGCGGTAACAAATCGGCAAATGATGTGCCAATGAGTCGATCTCCACCAATTCCAACAACTGTAGATTGACCGATACCGCTTCGCGTTAATAGAAGTGCGATCTCACTACTCATACCACCGCTTTTAGAAATAACTCCAATGGGTCCTGGTGAAAACTGTGTATTTGTTTCCCCACCGATTGAACCTATTTTCCCCTTGCCAGGACTGATAATCCCAATAGAACTTGGTCCTAGTACGGTCGCGTTGCGAACATGCGCAGCGGCAATAAGTTCAGCCGCATCCCGAACTGGAACGTTTTCCGCTATCAAATGCACCAGTAAAATGCCAGCATTCACAGCCTCTATCACTGCATCTTTTGCGAATCGCGCCGGCGCATATACTGTTGAGGTGTTGATCGAAGGAAAAGCCCGCACAGCCTCCTTGACGGAGTTAAACACCGGAACATCATCAACCAGCTGACCACCTTTTCCCGGAGTAACACCAGCCAGCACCTTCGTACCCGCCGCTCGCATCCACGCAGCAGCCTTTTTTCCTTCTTGGCCGGTTATCCCCTGTACAAGACAGGCGGTATGCATATCAACGAGTATTGCCATTGCGTAACACTTTCTGTACAAATACCGGTACTGCTTCCAACATGGATGTTTGTGGTCCAAATAATGTTATGTCGAGCTTGCCGGCAGCAGTAGTGCGCGCGCGAACCATTTCGAATGCTTCTTCCCACCGCGGTCCACCTCGACGAATCACAATTGGATAATCCGGATGAGGTTTTGTTTGCTCAATCCCATCCATAACGCCCGTCAATGTTTCAAAGATATCGGTAAAATTTGCGTTTCCACCGATAACGAGCAAGCCGCGTAGATTGGGTTTTGATAACACGAGCTTGGTTAATTCCATCACCTTTTCTCTCGAAGGATTTCCGGAGTATTCCGTATAGTTTGCCGGTTTTAAGCCGGAACCCAAGAGCGCATCCATCACCAACAAACTCGCGCCACCACCGCTCGCCATAATTGCAATGTCACCATCTAACTCAAAAAAACTCGCGCCAGCAACGCCTCGATGATCCATTGCGTTTATTTCCTTCGCACGCTCCTCCATTGAAGTTGGTTTTCGCGCAAATGGACTTCGCTTAGGGTATAGATTCCACTCCGGATGTCGAAACGACGCGACATCATCCAGCTCAATTTTTGCGTCTCCAGCGATAAACGAACCGTCTTCTAACTCAAAAAGAGGATTTATTTCAACAAGCGATGCGTCGTTTTTGTAAAATACATCCCAAACCTTTAACACTGTCTCAGCTAGATATCCGTTTTTGAAGATGTTTTGTATAACATCTTTCGGCTTTGTGATATCGATCGTATGATGTTCCAAATCCTCGCCACGCTCCTCTACCCCGGTTCCACCATGCGGAGCGTACAACAGCACTGGTCCTCGTTCTTTTGTGCTCCAACGAATGGATATATAGTGTTCTTTTTTTATGTTTTTCACGGATTGTTCAACAAGAACATACTCAACTTTTTCATGATTCCAACCTACATTCAACCATGCGTCAACTTGCAGTTTGTATGCCGATTCTTCACCTTCGGCAAACTTCATGACACCACCACGCTGTGCCCGGTTCCCATGTAGTACTTGCACTTTTGCAAACACGGGAAAAGAAAGAGTTACGGGAACGCCACCGGGAAAAGAACACGTCTCATTGGAGCACAACTTAGAAGTAGGAATAGGAATACCGGCAGATACAAAGAGTTGTTTGCCCTCAAACTCGTATAAACGCATGTATGTATTATGCCGTATTTTATGGAAAGAGCCAGCCTACTGCTGCTGTTGACCGCCGCCGCCAAACAAGCCGCCAAGGCCACCACTCATTTGTTGAAGTTTCTTTGCGGCAAGTTCTTGTGACTTTTTGATTGCTTCGTTCAATGCTGAAACCGCTTCGTCGCTGGTGATGCCCTGGACA
>DATEVM010000020.1:0-14728 GCA_035281785.1 Patescibacteria group bacterium | reverse complement strand
TCGTGGCTGAGAAAGTTTTTCTTGTTTGGGAAACTGAATCTCAATATTTGCCATATCTACATCCCCCCTCAAAAACACCTACGGAAGTAGTATAGCACTTTGTGCGATCAATAGATGAAAACAGACTATTCGTATGACTTTTGTCCGCTGTATCCACCCGTAATGGATGGGGTTCTCCGTTGAGATGACGGACCTTCTTCGCGATATGCGTGTTCACCGCGTGGTGCGTTCCTATTACCATCGTGATAACGACGTTCGGTTGGCCCTCGGTCGCTGCTGCGACCTCCACCGCTGCGTCGATCAAAACCGCCACCAAAACCACCTCTATTACCTCCACCACCGCTAAAGCTGCGTCCGCCACCGCGACCTCCACTAAAGCCCCCGCTACGTCCACCTCTATCCCCGCCTTGACCACCACGATCTCCACCTCTGTCTCCTCGATCGCCACCACCGAAACTTCCGCCACTAAATCCTCCACCACCAGTTCTCGACTTTGCTTGCTCTTCTTGTTCTGGCGTGAGCATTGTTAAGTTAAAGCGTCCCTGATCATCTACCTCAAATAAACGAACATGAACCGAGTCACCTATTTTTACCAACGTTTGAGGATCGGAAACAAATTCCGTACTCATGCGAGATACGTGAACCAGTCCTTCTCTTCCCGGCAAAAACTCAACAAAGCACCCGAACTTTTCGACACGAGTAACAATGCCGTCAAACTGTTCGCCCGCTATAACTTCGCGCATCATGCCACTAATCCAGCTTCTCGCTTTTTCAATTGCTTCATCGTCCTGTGCAGAGATGTTCACGATACCAGCACTTTGATCTTCAGCTTCTTCAACATCAACTTGTGCGCCAGTCATAGCAATAATATTCTTGATGACTTTGCCACCCGGACCAATCAACTCACCAATGCGTTCGAATGGGATCTGAACTTGGACAATCTTTGGCGCATACTTCGAGAGCTGTTTACGCGGTTCAGCAATCGCTTCAAGCATTTTTCCAAGAATAAACATGCGCCCATCTTTTGCTTGTTGTAATGCCTGCGTCATGACTTCCAATGAGATGCCTTTGACCTTGATATCCATTTGAAGCGCAGTAATGCCATCTTTGGTACCGGCAACCTTAAAGTCCATGTCACCCGTGTGATCTTCCATTCCTTGAATATCAGAAAGAACAGCTACTTTTCCTTTGCCGTCTGTCATAAGACCCATTGCAATACCGGCGACCGGCTTTTTAATTGGAACACCAGCGGCCATAAGAGACATCGTGCTACCACAGGTGGATGCCATCGATGTTGAGCCGTTTGAACTCATAATCTCGGATACCACATGAATGGTGTATGGGAACTCTTGTTGCGATGGAATCATTGGAAGTAATGCGCGTTCAGCGAGTGCCCCATGTCCAATTTCACGACGTTTTGGACTACCAATACGACCGGCTTCACCAGATGCATATGGAGGCATGTTGTAGTGGTGAATATAACGCTTAATCTCTTCACCTTCCATGTCTTCAATGACTTGGCTTAATGCTGGAGTACCAAGAGTGGTGATGGTCAGTGCCTGTGTTGATCCGCGCTTGAACATGGCTGAACCATGTGGGCGGGGAAGAAGATCAACTGCACAGGTAATCTGGCGAATTTGATCAAGCTTACGGCCGTCTGGACGCATATGGTCTTCCAATGTCTGTCGACGTGCCTCGTCACGAACAAGTTCGTGGAATGCGTCTATTAATTTGCTCATGTCTTGCGTGTCATCTTCTGCGACAATCTTTGCGACAAGCGTGTCAATACCGACATCCTCTAATAGCGCCTCACGACGAACAAACTCTTTCACTTCTTTCGCATATTTCTTTCCGAGTGTTTTAATGAGTTCTGCGTCTGGGAGAATTGGTTCAAAGGTAAATTTTTCTTTTCCAACTTCCTTTACCATGTCGGCGATGTCTTCAACAATCGCATTGAGAGCTTTTTGCGCTTCTGCAAACGCCTTCAGCATCAAGTCTTCAGAAACCTCATTGCATCCTGCCTCGACCATCACAATGGCATCTTTTGCACCGGAAACGATAAGATCCAGGTCTGAATTTTCGCGTTCTGCGTAGGTTGGGTTCAACACAAACTGTTCCGTTGTTTTGTCAAAGGCAATACGCACGCCAGCAATCGGTCCATCAAATGGAATATCGGAAATGCTTAATGCTGCAGAGATGGCAACCATTGCAACCATGTCTGGATCATTTTCAACATCGACAGAAAGTACGGTTGCAACTGCCTGAACCTCATTCATGAGTCCTGTTGGAAACATAGGACGCACGCTGCGGTCAATGAGGCGACCCTTCAAAATAGCTTCATCGTTTGGACGACCTTCGCGTTTTACCCAACGAGAACCTTTGATACGTCCACCTGCGTACAATTTTTCAATATATTCAACCTGAAGTGGAAAATATCCCAATTTACTTACACCACCAGAAACAACTGTGGCATGGACAACTGTTTCACCACACGTCGCAAGCACTGCTGCGCTTGTTTGTTCGGCGTATGTACCTATTTCTAATGTGATTTTTTTATTACCAACCTGAACAATTTTCGAATATACGTTCGAGAAACTTGGTTTATTCTTCATACTATCTGGGAGTTGGGGGAAGAAATTCAGTGTTCGCATCTGCGTGTTATCACTTGCCAACGGCAAGACTGCACATGTGAATACTCAATCCCTTCCTGGAACTCATTCCTTTCATCTAGCACGTACCCGTGCATGTTTTATATATTTGACCGGATCATTATATCACGGCTGTGGGTATTCATTGATAACTCGCGTCGCTTCGTCTTTGAACTGCTCGGTTACTTGTGCCGTTCCGTCTCCCCGCATTTCGCTGGTAACAAGAAAGCTCAATTCAACACGAAGTTGTCTATACAGTACGTAGGAACTTTTTAATCGTGGATCCTCGATCGTTACTGTCTTGAAATTCAAAGTCTCTTCAACCGACATACGAACACCTTTTATTTACTTAGGTTCAGTTTCTTGATTAACGACTTGTATCGCTTTTCATCTCTGCGCTCAAGGAAGTTTAAAAGGCGGCGACGCTTTGCAACCATCTTTAATAAACCCTTGCGTGAATGGTTGTCTTTTTTGTGCTTCTTCAAGTGTTCTGTAAGGAAATTGATCTTGTTCGTTAAAAGAGCAACTTGAACTTCCGGGGATCCTGTGTCACCTTCTTTGGTGGCATAATCCGTAATAATCTTTTTCTTGACATCAAGTGTCAGTGCCATGTTTCCTCCTGTCATCGCTGAGCGTTTGTTTGTGTCGATGGGATCTCCCCAAAAAGATGACACCGCTAGGCGAGAAAAGTCTTTATAGGCTGGTATTATAACACACGACTAGGCGTTGGTCTCGGTGCTTGGAGTGGCTTGTTTCTTGAGCAGGGCTAGCATTTCAGCCATTTGCTGATTCTGTAGCGCAATCTGCTCTTCAAGTTTGCTTATTCTTGCGTCAGTGACCGCTGCATTTTGCTCCTGCATAGCATTTTGCACTTCTTCCACATTCCCTGCTGCTCGAATTCCGGCTGCTAAACCTCTACCCAACGTTTCTCTCGTAGCTCCGCCGAGTACTGTTCCCGCCATGCCAACTCCGCCTGCAACCCCTGCGGCAACTCCTGTCGCGGTAGTCCGTAGTCCACCAACTCCTCGAACTATGGCATCACCAGCCAGTAATCCACCAAGACCTAAGAAGGCAAAAGGTGCTACAACAGCTGCAGCGACAGAACCGACCGAGAGTCCCGCAGACCTCAGCGCATTCACACCTCGACGACCAGATTCACGAAATTCGCGGTCTGCATATGTAAGAACAGGAGAAAATCTATTGTTAACTCTCTCTCTTCTTCCGCCTCTAGTTCCTCGCTCATACCATCGCGCAATAGCTCCAAGGAATCCACCCCTCTTTTTTTCTTCAGGAGTTGCACTTGGATCTAGGTCAATTTGATCGGCCTCATCGTCTACCGCCGCGGCTGGACCCTCTGCAACATGCTCATCAAGGGCAGTTACTTTTTCACCAAGTTCCAAAGCATCAGCTTTCAGTTTTTCAGACGCGGCCGTCACCTCAACCTCAAGTCTATTTGCTTCTGCGGCCCACTTTCTTATAGATTCTTCCAAACGATTTTGTATGACTTTTATTTCTTCATCTGTGAACTCCCCATCGTTTTCGAGGACTGTATTCAACATCTCGCTGGCTGTATGGGCTTTTTCTGAAGCCTCATCTTGCTTTGCTTTTAGGGTGGCTACGTCTTCAGCTGATGGTTTTGATATTTCCATCAGCTCTTCTGTCGGAGCTGGGGGCGTTACTTCAATTGTGGACTCTTTGGGGATCTCTGCAGCTGCTTCTACCTTCGCCATTTCAACCTTCGGTGCGTCGCGCATAACAGATCCTTCTCCCATCGCATCTGCGTATTCTCTTGCCCTCGCTTCATCTTCATCTTCCTCTTCTGTCGGCGTTGGAACCACCACTTTATCCGCCACTTCGACTGGTATAGCAGCCGCTTCAGTTGACGTTGCAGCCGCTGGCTTCGCAAGCATTTTCTCCATTTCCGCCTCATCCATAACAACCGTATTTAACGTTGGATTTTCCATAGGTTTTCCTTTCATATCACCGGGTGATTCCGTAGAAGACTCAGAAACTGGAAGAGCAACAACTGTCTGTTCGACGGCGGCCGTTGGCTCTTTTAAATTGTCCGGCAAAGCCGTCACAGCTGCATGAAGTTCATCTGTTTTATCATCTTTGTTTACAAGTGAATCCCAAAAACTCATTTTCTCTCCTCAACATCCGTTCAATAAATGTCTTCTTTCACTATAAAGAAATCTTCCCACCTACGCAAGAAACTACGCCTTATCTTCGGATATTATACTCTCGTGGAACCGGTAAAAATTTTGGGTTGCAACCATTCTTGAGGTGGATTGGTTGGCTGTCCCTGCGGTTGCACCTGTCTTTCAAGTTGTTGAATTGTGTAGTTTGTAGGTTGCGTGGGCGTATTCGGAACCTGTACTTGAGCCTGACCAACAGAGACTCTACGCTTCATTGCTTGTGCAAATGCACTTGTTGATGCTGGAGTGGTCGGCGGAATAGAAGATGAAACAACCTGAGGATACTGAATGGGTTGAGGTGCAGGAATCGATTGGGACATTGGTTGTTGCTGAGACAACGACTGTTGGGAAACCTGTGATTGCTCGGGCTGATGAATAACAGGATTTGTTGCCGACCGCCGCGCACCACTGCGCATAAGTCTTGCTGCTTGTTCAAACGTTTCTGGTCCGGCACCGAGAGACTGGAATCGGCTGGTCGCCTGTTCCATCGACGATAATAAATTCGTGGCAATATCATCTTTTGGATCCATGCCGACGGCAGACAAAAATGTGGACACACCCTCAGCGAGGCATGTTTGACCGGTTGTGTTCAAATGAACACGGGCAAATGGCTGTGTTTGAAATGTAGTAAACGCAACAGAGTATGAGCTTTCAAGAAAATACGGTTCCATTTCATACAACATCCCCAAATCTTGCAATTGTGAAACCCCAACAAAAAATACTAAATCTGCTTCAACGCCGGAGCGGGTAAAATCGATCGTCGATGGGTCTAATGGTTTTACCCCCGAACGCGGTGCAATAACAAGGTTAAATCGTAGGCCATCCTCACTTATGTGATAACTCACTTTATCTACACTTGCTTCGTTGTACGCAAAAGATAACACGAGATTTCTGTTACCCAATTTCTGCTGGACCTCATCAATCCCAATCAGATATGAAAACTCCACACGCATTGGCTCAGCGCAAGCAATTTGAACATTTTTTCCTGCCTCTTTAAAAGAAAGGTAAAGTGAAAGAGCAGAGGCTACTGTATCGTAGTTCGGATTTACACCAATAAGCACGTAAATCGTTGATGCGTTTTTGATTTGATCGGTCAGTAAAAAAGCATCTTGCGGCGTAATCATAAGATTGAGACTAATCCTAGACTATATCACTTGAAAAATCAAACAAAAGAACCATTCTCTTCGGGTAGGGTGCGGGAAACAATAAGTCGAGAAAGTAGTGAGATTATGCGTCTTTCATTTTGTACGCAACAATTTGATCACCAATCTGCACATCGCTGAACGCACGGAACACAATTCCACATTCACTTCCGGCTTTTGCAGATTCTATATCCTGCTTCCCAGTCTTCATAGACTTCATCTTTGGATCAGCGATTGTGTTTCCACCACGCTTTAGGTGATACATCTGTCCACGGGCTATCTCACCGGTCTTCACTTTGCATCCGGCAATACGTTCGCCCTTCATATCAAAGACCGCAATCACATCGCCAACACCAAGCTCCTGCTCGTCGATAGTTGGCTCAATTAATTTAAGCACCTGTTTTTGTACGTCCTCGATCATGTCATAGATGATCGTGTATGCCTTGATTTTTACTTTTGTTAACTCTGCAAGACTTTCAACTGCCGCAGGAACCTTAACGCGAAATGCGAGAATACGCGCACCGGTTGATTCTGCAAGAAGGACATCGGCCTCGGTCACATTACCAATACCTTTTCCGATAAAGATCACTTCATTTCCTGCGATGCTTTGTTCTATCGCTTCCAGTGTGCCGGTTGCGTCTGACTTAATGATCAGTTTCAGTTTTTGCACTGACTCTAACTCTTGAGGAGATGCTGCGTCTGCTTGTACCGCCACCACCGCTGTTTGTTCCTGCTTGGTAACGCCAATCAAACTTCCAACCGATGGCGCTTCATCCCATCCAAGTACTTCGATGGGCGTTGATGGACCGGCTTCTTTCATCGGTTTTCCAAATGCGTCAGTCATTGCTTTCACTTTGGAAACCATACGACCTGCATACACAACATCACCAATTCGCAATGTGCCGTTCTTGACCAAAATCGTTGCAACATCACCTTTATGCATGTCTTTTTTTGATTCAATAACGATGCCCTCAAATGGTGCTGTTGGATCCGCTTTTAATTCCATCAATTCCGCGACAAGCGCAATCATCTCCAAAAGTTTATCCAATCCTTCGCCAGTTTTTGCAGATACCGGCACGCAGACAATATCCCCACCGTATCCTTCAACAAAAACCTCATGCTCTGTTAATTGTGCTTTCACCTTTTCTGGATTTTTTTCTGGTAAATCCATCTTTGTAAGTGCAACAAGATACTGGACTCCAGCTTTCTTAATATGTTGGATCGACTCTACTGTTTGGGGTTTTACACCTTCAACCGCAGAAACAACAAGCACAACAATATCGGTTGCTTGCGCGCCGCGAGATCGCATTTTTGTAAATGCGGCATGTCCCGGAGTGTCGATAAAGGTAATTGTTTTCTCAGCGTTCGTCACCTGGTATGCACCAATGTGCTGGGTAATACCACCGGATTCTTTTGCTGCAACTGCGGTATGACGGATTGCATCTAAAAGAGAGGTCTTTCCGTGATCAACGTGACCCATGATCGTTACTACTGGTGGTCGACTCTGTTGTGCCATGTTCCAATCCCTTTTCTCTTCTCCACATTAATCTGCGGTCTAGCTCAAGTTCCTCAAGTGCTTACTCTGTTTTTGATGCTTCCTCTTTTGGAGTTGTTTCCTTTTGAACTTCTTCTTTTGGTGCTTCTTCCTGAGTTGGCTGCGTTGCTGGCTCTGTTGCTGTTGGCGTTACTACAACTGATGCCGGCTGCACGGGTTGTTCAATAACCGGCCTGGGTGGCTGACTCAACGTCAATGCAGCGCGAATAGACTCCATCGCCTTCGGACCAACTCCGCCAAGCGTCTCGATTTCATCAAGATGCTCGCGAAGCTGATTTAAAGATGTATACCCTTTTTCAACAAGAAGCGCCCGAACGTCTTTCTTGAGATCAAGTTGATCAATCTCATATTCTTCATCACCAGTAACGGTTGCTGCTTGAACACCAGACTGAGACTTAATCGTAATTTTGTACCCCGTGAGCTTTGCGGCCAAACGAACGTTTTGTCCACCGCGACCAATTGCCAGTGACACCTGGTCATCAGGAACGGTGACAACTGCCACAAGTTTTTTCTCATCAGCATCGATCGTTAAGTTTTCGGCTGGAGCAAGCGCTTGTTCAATATATAGTTTTGAATCATCTGTGAACTGAATGATATCGATTTTCTCGTTATTCAATTCTTTAATAACTTCCTGAACACGAACACCCTTCTGGCCAACGCATGAACCAACTGGGTCAACGCCCGGCTGAGAAGAAAAGACCGCGATTTTTGTACGAACACCCGCTTCGCGTGCTATTGAACGAACTTCAACAGCTCCAGAAGAAACTTCTGGGACTTCTCGGGCAAAAAGCTCCTTAACCAATTCTTTCGCAGCACGAGAAACAATCACCGCTTTACCACGCATGGTCTCGCGAATATCTGAAATATACACAGTTAAACGAGAGTTGAGGCGATAAAACTCGCCGCGCATCTGCTCTTCCGGAGGCATGATTGCTTGGCCTTTGCCAATATCCAATACAACATTCTTGCCGTCGTGGCGAAGAATCATACCCGTAACAATGGTGCCAAGTTTTGCAGAATAATACGAGATAACTGCGTCCTTTTCTGCCTCACGAACTTTTTGCAGAATGACCTGTTTTGCAGTTTGTGCAGCAATGCGGCCGAAGCCTGCTGGAGTAACATCGGTACGCTTGTCCCCGTCAACTTTGTATACCTTTGCTTCTCCTGTCAGTGGGTCGATTGTCGCCTGGTATACGTCTTCCTCTACAAGATTCTGTGCATCTTTTTTATACGCAGCAACAATGGCCTCTTCAATGGAAGACAACACAATGGATGGATCAATGTTTCGCTCTGCAGCGATTTGGTTCAGTGCGGCGGTAAATTCCGACCGTGTTTGTGAATGTTGTGTCGTTGCCGACATGGCACTCCTTTTCTTCTATGTCTTTATATCGTTGTAATAGGAGGTTAATAAACAAAAAGGCGGGCACCGATCCCACCTTCCTTACCACAATTCCTATGGGGGGAGTGTAGCATGAAAAGGTCGAGATGGAAAGAGCGGGCCGGGAAAAGGGCATTGCCGATGGGTAGTCCCGTTCTTCCCTTTTGCACCACACTCTTTTGATATGAGCTAATCAAGTGGAGCGGAATGGGTAGGCCCATTCTTCCCTTTTCTCTACTTCACAACAACGGATTTAGCCAGATTTCTCGGTTTATCAGGATCTCTTCCCATAAGCACGGCCATTTCGTAGGCCAATCGCTGTATGACAACAATCTGAGGAATAATGCTGGCAACTCCACAATCTTTCACCGGTATATGCCAGTCAAACTTTGGGTCGTTGTCTTGTGAAACGCCGATAACAAACGCGCCACGAGCCTTTACTTCAGCGGCGCAAGACATTATATCTTTTTGAGTATCGTCCCTTGGCGCAAAGACAAAGCATGGCGTTCCGTCCTCCACTAGCGCGATAACACCATGTTTCAGCTCACCGCCCGCAAATCCCTCTGCATGAAGATATGTCACCTCTTTAATCTTGAGTGCAGCTTCAAGCGCTATCGGGTAAGAAACGCCTCTCCCCAACATAAACATGTGTTCCTTTGTGACAAGCTTCTTTGCCAACGGGGATATGTATTTTCCGACATATCTTTTTTCCAGCACATGCTTTGTTTCATGAATAGCACTGTTTAAGTCGACAATGGTCTGTTTGCCACGCTTTCCCAACTCGCCTGCCAGCAATAGGAGGTGTGCCAGTTTGGATACAAACACTTTTGTGCTTAACACGCAGATTTCCGGCCCAGCGTCTAACATAACTCTGTGTGGAGTCATACGATACAACGTTGACCCAAGAACGTTCACAAATGCAGCGAACGGAATCTTTTTTCGTTTCAACTGCATCGCAGGTTCAATAATGTCTATTGTTTCTCCACTCTGTGAGAAAAAGATCGGTATGTCGCTCTTCTTTATGTGCGGAACCATATATCCAATTTCGCCGCCCGCAACAGACTCTGCCAATACGCCACTGTGCGCAAGGAGATACTTTCCTACCAGCGCCGCATAGCTTGCTGTTCCACACCCGATAAGAATGGGCTTTTTTCCTCGTATGAGGCGCGCAATATCTCGAACCTTTTCACCACCACTTAACAAAATCTGTTCGAGCATCGCTGGCTGATCATGAATTTCTTTTATTAAATAGTACGGAAACGATCCTATGTCTGCGGCATCACGCTTCCAGTCAACGGTATTCCATTTCCATCGCAGTGTTTTCCCCGTTTTTGCTTGAAACAATGCAATTTCATGCTTCTTCGCAATAACCATCTCTCCGTCATCGATAACGTGAATCGTTTTTGTGTATGGCAAAATAGCGGCTACATCACTTGCAAAGATGATCTCATTCGAAACACTTTTCCCAACGATAAGCGGTGAACCATTTTTCACCGCAACAACGGTACCGGATTCTGCGTCAAGCGCAAGAACTGCGTTCATTCCCGTGAGCGTTAGAAATGTTTTACGAACGGCCTGTTCAAAGCTAATTCTTTTTTTGAATTGCTCTATGGTGTGCGCGAGTGTTTCTGTATCTGTTTCTGACATAAAAGCATGACCTTGACGAACCAACCGTTTCTTTAACTCGGCATAATTTTCGATAATGCCGTTGTGTATTACCGCAACGTTGCCTCCGCAATCAAGGTGCGGATGCGCATTTTGGTCTGTAACTCCACCATGTGTCGCCCATCGCGTATGGCCAAAAGCGATTGTGCTTTGAGGAAACGCTGTCGACGCAGTTTCTGGCACCCTTCCTGTATGTTTTTCAAGAAAAATATTTGTCTTTCCATCATCGGACTCCGCAGCGGCAATACCCCAACTATCGTAGCCACGGTACTCAAGTTGTTTTAATCCTTTTGCTACCAACAATGGTGCATCGGAACGATCTCCAAGATATGCAAAAATTCCACACATACGACTCCTTTTAAAAAAGTAATCAGCAAAACAAAAACAGTTGAAGAATAAAAAGTGAAGAGGTTGCACGCCTTTTGGTCTTTGTCCCTACTTTTACAAGTAGTAGTTGAACCGCAAGTTTTGGTGTGTGCACACCAGAGGGTTTCCGCAGATACTATTCGCCGAGGGCGAACGTTCGATTGTCCTTGAAAACAAGGACCCCTCTCCTCGTATTCCGTCAAATGACGGACCACACGCTCTTATAAAAGATCCTCTTCTTTAGCGCACCCCCTCTCTTCATTACCGAGAAACTTCCACCGTATCCCCGTTTTCAGCAGCACACGCTTTTACTGTTACGATATTATTCGCATTTTTCACAACGGTATACTTCGTTGTACCAATAGAACCGCCGCTTGGGTCAAGAGGCATAGACTTTAGGTAGACGCTTAACAATGAGATCGAAAGATCCAGACATGCTGGATCTGCACCCGGACACGCACCATCACCACCCGTTACACAACTTCCTAACTGCTGTTCTGTGGTTGAAATTCCCGTAGGCAGTGAGCCATTATTATCGATAGCGTACTCATGGATAGCGGTCAAAAGGCTATTTACGTCGTTCCATCTTCTGCTGTTGCGGGCATCGGCAAAACGTGTAACTGGATCGAGAGAAACAAACACAATTGTTGCTAAGATTGCAATGATAGCAACCACCACCAACATTTCGATGAGCGTAAATCCTCGAACGCTCCGGGCAGTTTTATTCATGCGAATGCTCCTTCTCTTATCCACCGACAATTATGGTTATATCATTTCCAAGGCTTGTGTTCAAGATTTCCACATCTGTAACACGCAGTATGAGCAAGGCATCTAAAATAGATTGCACAATAAATTGTGGAATTGATGTGCTTGCAATAATCTGCGTTCTCTGATATCCCGATTTCGTTGCAACCCCGGCAGACACCGAAGAAAATCCTAGTTGTTCTAACGATGCTGCAACCTGTCTTACTAATGTTTGCCGTCTATTCCCATTCAGTACCCGAACTGAAAAGTCGCGCGGAAGCGGCGAGGGGCTTGGGATGGACGGTGGAGATGGCACTGGCGTTGGTATCTGCGTAACCACCTCTCGTTGTGTAATCTGCGTGTTCAAATACTGCTTATACACAAAAAGTCCCATGAAAACCCCCAAGGAAACTGCAATGAGGGTGAGGAAAAAAGACGGCCACATGTTCTTGTGTAACTTTTTATGTAACGTTGGTTCAATATTAAGAACTTCCTCATCTTTGCCGTGAATATCTTTTTTCATTGCTGCTCCAATCACAGGGTCTTTATGACGAAGCTTTGCAACAGAGATGGGTTCAACCGACAGTACATGAAGTTTATTTTGTTCCATTGCCGATTTAAATACATTCCAAAAACGTTGAACTGGCGCAAACACAATGACTGAGCTTAAGCCGCTTTTATTCTTCGTATCCACAACTTTATAATCCCAGTCCAAACTATCCAATGTCTCGGGAACTGCTTTTGTAGCAACTTCTTGTATTTTTTCTCGTTTTTTTGCATCCTCTTTGGAAAGGCTGAGTTGTAGAACGTACGACAGATTATCATCGAGTAAAACAAAGAGATCTTTTGAGCCAGCTGCGCCTTTCACTGCTGTTAGTACCGCTGGAAGTGTATCAGCATCCCATTCGCGATCTAACACTTGATTTTTTTTGGGAATTTTTCCTTGGAGAACAAGAAACAATGTAAGTTTATTATTCGTGCAATACAGTACTGGTATTTCATGTGGGTAAGAAGCCATTTTTTATTGAATTTCTTTCCATTGACCAATACTTATTGTAGCACTGTTGGTCGCCTGAACTTGTACCGCCTTGGCGTGCGAAGACACCGTTGCAATGGTTGTAAACGTCCATGAATTTCCAATATGTGCGTCTGTTATAACGCTACATGTGCCCTGAGGCAACGTTATGGTTGAAGGAAGAGTATTCGTTCCACTGAGCTTGTATAACGCATCTTCAATACACGCTTCTACTATATTAAGAACTTCTTCACTTTTTCTCCCGGAAAATGCAACCTGCGCCTCGTTGATAGAAACAAGCGAAACGGTAATGCCAACAACAATAACGACAGCAGCAATAACAACAATGCTTGAAATGGCAACATACCCTTTTTGTGTCATTCTATATTAATCCTTCCGTATTTCTGCTGTCGCGGTTGCCGTATCGGTAATTCTGTACTCCAACCTGTCCGCCGTATCACCAACCACCACAACAACACGTACGTTTGCCGAGTAACTTGCTGAAAGATTAGTAAACGTTAGTGAAGACACATTAATGTTGCTATCTGTTAAAAAGCATGGTGATGATGTTGGACACGAACCGGACGAGCCATATCCAACTTGCACCCGACCTCCAGACAAATCAATCACTGTTGGGTTTCGAGAAGAGTCATCCGATGCTAAAGAAATGCTCGAAGCACCAATGCTATTTATAGATGATGCGTTTCGTATTTCCAACGAAATTCGCTCCACAATAAGTCGAGCGTTTTGTGTAACATTTTGATATTCGAGCGTCTTTGTTCTACTGTAAATGACGTTCCATGCAAATTGAATGGCTCCGCCGATAAATATCGACAAAATTGCAACATATATGATTATCTCGATCAGCGTGAATCCGTTTTTCGAGTTCATCCGAATAGTATTATTGAACTTGCGGACCGATAACAAGAAACTCCTCTGTATCGCTGTCTCCAACGACAGCAGCCATATCTTTACTTGAGTTGTATGCGACTCCATAGGCATTCGTACTTCCGGATATGTTATATGTTCCTAAAAGTGTTGGAGAGGAGAGTGTTTCGATACTAATCACTTGAAACTCGTGCGTATCGTCGTCGTTTGCCAGAAAGACCATTATATTATTAGTGTGGACAGAAATATCATTCACGTTTGTACCCAAAGATAGCGTTCCGCTAACCGAAGGTGTTGTTGGTGTCGTAACATTCACTGTCACAAAATCGCCTCCAACTCGGCCTAACAGCACAGCGTTACTCAAACCGGCGATCGTTATTGCATCATTATTCCCAGTGAGATTTAACGTCGCTGCTGAAGTCGGCGTCGATGGTGTTGAAATACTAATGACATTCAGTTCTGCCATATTGTCCTCTTGCGATACATATGCATAACTTCCAGATACATACACCTCATATCCTGTTGATGCTAAATTTAATGATCCTGTAAGTGATGGCGATGACGGTGTGGATGCATCGATAATAAGAAATTCGTCTGATCCGCTTGAGTCGCGAACAACATATGCCGTTGTTCCAACAACAAACACCCCTCGGGCATCTGCATTTCCGGCAGCATTATATGATCCCGTAAGACTTGGGGACGACGGCGTAGAAACATTCACAATTTGTAGCTCCGCTGCGTTATCCACAGACGTTACGTATGCGTACGATCCGGAAATGGCAACATCTGCGAGTTGCCCAGATAAAGCAAGCGATCCAACTTCTATCGGCGCTGAGGGAGTAGAAATGTCGATCACAAAAAAATTTGTCGCCCCGCTATTCCGAACAACATATGCATAGTTTCCGGAAGTTGCCACCTTCCATCCATCGTTGATGCTGGCAAGGTTTACAGCTCCAATTTGCCTCGGTGATGCCCACGATCTTCGAAAGTTTGTAAGGTATGTCACATAACTTACCGATTCTGATCTTAATGGTGAGAAGTTCCACGTCGCTGTTGATGTAACCTTATAGAGATCGGGGTCTGTTGTGCCTCCACTATCAACAATGTCATTACTTCCATTCCTCTGTCCTTG
>DATEVM010000019.1:0-2382 GCA_035281785.1 Patescibacteria group bacterium | reverse complement strand
GGAGTGACCGAAGAAGCCATGATACTGAAAAAGCCATGCATAACATTGCGACACTCTACTGCACGGTGGGAAACCATTCTTCTAAAAGCCAACATCCTTTTTCCGCTCGACAGGAAGGACTCTCTTACAGCTGTGATCGAGAGGATGCTTCAGACCAAGATTACTTCCAACCCCTACGGTGAGAATGTTGCAAAGAAGACATTTGATCTCGTGAACAAGATTGTTTCGAGATAGTGTAGCACTATCTTGAATGTCTATTAGGACCGAATTTGACCAATTTCAGGGTTATTGCGAAACATCCAATGGCATTTTGCGCGAGCTTCTGACTGCCTGTGTTTAATAAAGAGAATATGTGAATTACAGCGTTGATTATTGACACACATTGACGAAGAGTCGATACCGCTATGCAACAACAAGAGGATCCAATTGCACTTTTTGTTCATTTTTGTCCAAAAATCCGTCAACTATCTTTTATAGTAGATTTACATTCGTACGATACCCGGTGAGAATCCTGCTGGAAGTAAAGATGGCTAGAATTCCGATTAGCCAAAAAAAGAGCATTTCGTGGAGAAAGGTGGTAAGGCAGGGAGAGTACGAGCGTGTATGAATGAGCCTGAAGAAGCAAATCGTAGGAAGTATCGTGTGAGGTCTAAGGAAGACAGAAAGAGGTTTGAGAAAAAGCTCAGGGAGCTGAAATCTGGCCAGCGGAAAAAATTGACGCTACAGGATAGGCGAATGAGAAAAACTTTCAAGCGAAAACTCCAAAACCAGAAAAAACTGTACAAGATCCAGATCGTGGAACTAAGGGAGTTGTACCAAGTTCATAAGGTTCTGTATTATAATCAAAAGGTTCTGTATCACAATCAAAGGATCGCGACGCAGGCGGCGCTAGAAGCAAAGGATTCCCGCATTATGGAGCTTGAACAGACCTTAAAATTTCAAGAGGGGTTGATGTCCCCAGAGCAAAAACAGATCGGATTTGAGAAGTTGCCTGAACCCGAGAAGGAGCTTGAAATCGTCGATACCAAGTTGCCTGAACCCGAGAAGGAGCTTGAAATCGTCGAAACCAGGTTACCTGAACAAGAAGGACATCCAAAGGACGGGATAGTTGACCTTCAAGCGCTAATCGCGCACGGCAAAGAAAACATAGCAGATGGAGGAGTGGAGAAACAGTATGAAATCGTCAAAAACCAGTCATTCGAACAAGGAGAACATGGAGAAGGACAGAAGGTCCAAAATGCTTTTGCAATTTCTGACCAAGAGTCTGTCATTCATAAATTCCGTCAGAACCGTTTTCTAAGTGTTGCAACATTTGCATCTATTGCTGTGGCTGCAGTAATTGGAATTTTTTTTTTAGTCAGGGGATAGTCAACCTACCATACTTTCAAGATCTTTTTGATACAGCTGGAAATTCGCCGCCGAATAATACAACGATTACAACAACACCGGGTACAATTATTACAACAACACCGGGTACAATTTCGACAGATACAGATAATGATGATGATGTGATTCCACCTGCATTAAGGACAATTAATGTTACATCTGTCGCCTCACTCATGGGTGCTATTGAAGCGGCAGTTCCAGGCGATCATATTATCTTGGCTGATGGGTCGTACGATACTACCGAGTGGCTAGAATCGCACTCGGCGGAGACCTTACTCATTAGGGCAAAAGGCACCGAGCAGGCGCCAATAGTGATTGCTGCCAAGACCGTGGGAAGTGCAGAAATCAAGGGACCCGCGGGATTTCGGGTAAGCGATGCGTCATATGTGATCATTCAGGGATTCAAATTTACCCATAGCCAGGACAATAGCGGAAGCAGCGATGACATCGCCATTCAATGCGAAAATTGTAAGAATGTCCGGTTCACTAGGAACTATTTCTCCCTTACAACTACTACTAATATTCAGTCAGACTGGCTCGGTATAACATCAGTAGAAAGCGCTAATAACAGGATAGACCATAACACTTTTGCTAACAAGCAAACTCTTGGAGTATTTGTCTTTATTCTTGGCAGTGATGGGGATATGTCACGTCATAACAAGATCGACCACAATTACTTTCATAATCAGTTCAATCCTGGAGGAAATGGCGGTGAATGTCTCAGAATTGGAAATAGCGTGCTTGCGCAAAAGAACGCCTATGCTACAGTGGAATACAACCTGTTTGAAAAGTGCAATGGCGATATGGAGTCCGTTACTGTGAAATCATCGAGCAACCTCATTCGCTCGAATACTTTCCGAGATAACCATGGCTCCCTTACACTTCGTCATGGCAACAACAACACCGTTGAAGGAAATTTCTTCTTATTTGGAGAAAACGGGATCAGAATATACGGCCACGACCACAAGATCATCAACAACTACCTCGAAGGTGATT
>DATEVM010000018.1:0-3967 GCA_035281785.1 Patescibacteria group bacterium | reverse complement strand
CCCCCATCTCCATCACCTTCTCCATCTCCAACTCCGAGCCCATCACCGTCCCCGTCACCGAGCTCGAGTCCAATTCCAAGTCCAACGTAATTTTGAGATTTTTTCGAGGAACTCGGCTACGTTTATTTTTTTCCCGATTTTGGTGACATGCCGAGGTGCGCATACGCATGTGGAGTTGCTACTCGTCCCTGCGAAGTTCGCTGAATAAAGCCAACCTGAATAAGATATGGTTCAATCACTTCTTCTAAAGTACCTGCGTCCTCATTTAACGATGTAGCAAGTGTGGTAAGACCAACCGGTCCACCTTCATATTTTTCAATAATCGCCTGCAAAAGTCGACGGTCTGAATGATCAAGTCCTAAACGATCAAGTTGAAGTAAATGGAGCGCCTCTTCGAGATTCTGTGCGGTAACAGCGCCCCCGTTTTTTACTTGCGCATAGTCGCGAACACGTTTTAACAACTTGAGTGCGATACGCGGAGTTCCTCGCGAGCGCCGAGCAATCTCCAGCAGTGCGTCTTTTGCTGCGCGAACACCTAATTTTTTTGCAGCATGTGTCAGGATTATGACAAGTTTTTCCGGTTGATAATATTCCAACCGGTGTACGACGCCAAATCGATCGCGAAATGGACCGCTGAGCAAGCCAAAACGTGTCGTTGCTCCTACTAGTGTGAACTTCGGCAAGTCGAGTCGAATTGTTCGCGCTGACGGTCCTTTTCCAATAACAATGTCGAGCGCAAAATCTTCCATTGCCGGATAGAGTGTTTCCTCTACAGCCTTGGGAAGGCGATGAATTTCGTCAATAAACAACACATCATTCGGTTCAAGGTTTGTTAAAATTGCTGCGAGATCGCCAACTTTTGAAAGCGCTGTCCCCGATGTAACGCGAATGTTGCTCTGCATCTCTTTTGCGATTAAGTGTGAAAGTGTTGTTTTTCCCAGTCCGGGCGGGCCATAAAACAACGCATGTTCCATGGGTTCGCTCCGTTGTTTTGCAGCAGTGATCGCAATATGAAGAGATTCCTTCACCTGATCTTGACCAAAAAAATCATCCCAAGTATTTGCGCGAAGTGATGTGAATAACACCTCTTCTTCGGATGTGGTATCGAGCAGTTGCGGGTCGTTTAGTATGGTTTTTTTCATGATGAACTCAATAGCTTCATTGCTTGTTTAATAGCTTCTTGCAGCGACAGCGTATCTACGGGAATCTTGCGCAGTGCTTTGCGAATATCCTGATCAGGATACCCAAGTGTTTCGAGCGCCTGTCGTACCTCCCCGCCCTTTCCCTCGGTGCTGGAAAGGTCGAGATCATCTAAGCTCCCAAATTTTGACTTGAGCTCAATGATGATTTTTTGTGCGAGTTTTTTACCGACGCGCGGAAATGTTGAAAAGAACGATACGGATCCGCTTTCTACTGCGCTGCGGATTTGGGAAACATCGGCTCCGGTTACGCTCAATGCGGTTTTTGGTCCAACTCCGGAAACGGTCAAGAGCATTTCAAATAGTTTTTGCTCGTCGGGCGTGCGGAAGCCGTACAACTCAAACGCGTCTTCTCGAACGTGTGTGTGGACGTAGAGTCGCGCAGTTTCCATGGAAGAAAGGGCTTGTTTCGTTCGTTCGCTCACCGCGACGCCATACCCCACCCCATGACACATCATAATACACGTGTTTCCTGAAATGACTGGAGTTCCCTCAAGTAGTGCAATCATATGATTCGGCGGATAGAGCGACTTACAGCGTGGCAAAATGCTGTGGCGATCGCATCAACCTCATCATCTAGTTTCGGTAGTTTTTCGTGTCCTGTCAATAGCTGGAGCATATGACGAACATCCTGCTTTGATGCGCGACCGTTTCCTGCAACCGCAGCCTTGATTTGCAGAGGAGTGTAGTCAAATACTTCTACATGATGTTGAAGCAGGGATCCGATGATGAGTCCTCGAGCCTCGCTGACACGCATCGCGGTTTTCGCGTTCTTTTCAAAAAAAAGATTTTCAATACCGCATTCTTGGGGCTTGAATTGCTTGAGTATCTGTTGAAGCTCAACAAGAATGTGCTCGTACCGTTTGTACGTTTTATCTTGAGATGATGTGCGAATACATCCGGAAATAACGATGACAGTCTTTGATCCCTCATGACGAACAACTGCCCAACCAAGGCGATCGTATCCGGGGTCAATGCCTAGAATGATGTGCTGTTTTGAGATCATCGTGCATCATCCATCTTCCAAGCGTACTTTCTGCTTGACTACGGATTTGTTGTAACAATGCTCGCGCATTTATCTGATCAGCTTTTATATCTTCCGATGATACTGTTTCACCACGAAGAAGTCGCAATAAAAGTGACGTTGAACTGTGTTGTTCCCAGGCGGGATCTTGTAGAAGTTCAATCATTTTACCTCGAACATTCTGGTCCTTTGTGACGGCCTTTAGCTCGATGCGAATTTGACCCTCAATGGTTGACATTTACACTCCTTTTCCCACGAACGCAGTGCGAAACGAATCGGCAAGTTTTTCCACAATCATTTTTCTGATTGGTTCCACGTCTTGCGTTGAAAGCTGTTTCGCATTTGACGCGTACTGAATCGTGAATGTTGCATTGCGATGGTAAAGATCCTTCATAACGACATCTTGGATGAGTGAATCGGTTGCCATGAGCGTTTTTATAACATCCCCGACCTTCACTTTATCTGGAATAGTGAATGTCATATCCTCGATGATTGGCGAATACTGTGAGGTTGGAGTATATGTTGGATGTTTTTGAGAGGCATGCAACAATGATTTCCACAAAAATCCTGCCGTTGTGTGCCCATTTTCTTCGTGAACAATTGAGCCTATTTGCGTTCCGCGCACCTGGATTTCTGCGTGACGATTACCCTTCTGCGCAAACTCGATGTCTCTTTTTTGAATAAAGAGTTTTGTAAGTAACGCTTCAACATGGCCTTTTACCTCGCGATATGGCCAAGTTGAGGTGAGCGTAAGTCGCAAGCTTTCTTCGGGTAAATCATTTTCACGAGGTGTATACACGTTTGCAATCTCAAATATAGAGATGGACTCAAGGTGTTTATTCTTTTCAATAACCTCCTTGTGTGATGGAACGAGTGATTGTCGAAGGTATACATGATCGTCGTTGAGCGGGTTCAACAACTTGAGATGTGAATCGAGCGATTTTCCAGACTTTTCTGCCACCGCGGTGCTCACAGCAGAGTACGTATACACTTCCTGCCACCCGAGATCGGCAAGAAATTGTTTTACGGTGTGTTCGAGTGAAAAATCCGTATCTTCCGGATAGGATGTTGGAAGCCGAGTATCCATAAGCTGACTCGGAAGATTGTGATAGCCATAAATTCGCGCGATCTCCTCCACAAGGTCAACCGGAATTTCCAGATCGGGACGAAGCGTTGGAACCGTCACACTCAGCGAATCCTCCTGTCGTTTTACGGTACAACCGAGTTTTTCAAGGATATCCTGCTGTGTTTTGACAGGCAACTCGAGTCCAAGATATGTTTTCACGAGTTTTTCTGACAAGACAATCGTTGTTGGTTGCGTAGGATTTGGATAAAGATCGAGGATGGGACTTTCTACCGTTGCGCCTGCAACCTCCTGGAACAGTGCAATGCCGCGAAGCAGTGCCTCCATCGCTAAATTAGGATCTATCATTTTCTCGTTTAGTTGTGCAGCGTTTGTTCGGATAGCAAGACTCATTGATGTTTTGCGAATACGAGCTGGGTCAGAGTGATCGATAAAAAATAACACACGAGTTGTCGATTCTTGTACGACGCTGTTTGCTGTTCCCATAATGCCAACAAGATCAATTAACTCACCAGTTCCGTTATCGATAACAATATCGCCACCAGGAAGCGAATGTGTTTTTCCGTCCAATGTGGTAAGTTTTTCTCCTTTTTTCGACGCACGAACAACCATAGTCTTTCCTACCATGTCCGCATCAAATGCGTGTGTTGGATGTCCAAT
>DATEVM010000017.1:0-2299 GCA_035281785.1 Patescibacteria group bacterium | reverse complement strand
GAACGTTTGGTGATCCTCTGTACTTTTTACACGTACAAGCCGAGTTTGGTGGTGGTCGGCAAGAGAGTTTTGTGTTGCTACCCCAAGTGCTTTACCGATACTACAAGATTTTTGCCACGATGAGGGAGTGGACATGGTCGTATTTTGCATATGCGCAGGAACTTGCCTTTACATTGGTAGCGGGTGGCGCATTGTTACTCATGACGATAAAGAAGCAGCTCGTTCCAAGATACTACCTATCATATGCGTGGCTTGCATACCTTGTTCCTCCGCTCACTGGAACACTCCAAAGCATGCCGAGATACATTGTAGGAATTCTGCCACTCGTGATGCTGTATGGTCTTTTTCTAGAGAAGATTGGGAAGTTTCGATTACTCATGCTCATTGCGTCCGTTGTATTGCTTTTGGTCAACCTCGCATTGTTTATCCAGGGGTATTGGGTTGCATAGAGAAGGGGTTAGGACGGGCCTCGCTAGGACGGGCCTAGGCAATGTATACTACTCACATGCGTATTCTTGTAACGGGTGGATCCGGGTTTTTAGGAAAGCATTTATGCCGGGCACTTGTGGCAACTGGTCATTCTGTTATCAACATTGATAAACGTACGTTTGACGAAGTTGAAACTGTGGTGGGTGACGTCATGGACCAGTCGTTGATTGAACGGCATATGCCTGGCATCGAGGCGGTCTTTCACCTTGCAAGTTACATTGAAGCGGGTGAATCGGTTGAGCATCCTAAAAAGTATCTAGAAAATAACGTACTAGGGACGCTATCGGTGTTGGAGGCCATGCGAATACATAATGTAAAGAAATTTTTATTTTCAAGCAGCGCAGCAATCTATGGTGAACCACTTCGTACTCCAATTAAAGAGGATGACCGCACAATACCAATTAATCCATACGGCACAACGAAGCTCGCGATGGAAGGACTTGTATCGTCGTATGCGTATTCGTATGGATTTACCGGTGTCGCACTTCGATATTTTAACCTGTATGGTCCCGGGGAGGATCACCAGCCAGAAACGCATGCCATTCCGCGGTTTATTCACCAAATTGAGAGTGGTGATGATGTAACGGTGTGGGGAGATGGAAACAATCGACGCGACTATGTATATATTGATGACGTTGTTCGTGCTCATCTGCTTGCATTAGATCTGCCGCAGGGATATCACTACATGAATTTGTCCGGAAAAAACGCGACGTCTGTGCTGGATATTGTGCAGACACTCGAACATATCATGAGAAAAAAGGCGAATTTGAAACATTTTAGTGCTCGCCCCGGTGATCCGGTTGAGTTATTTGCAGATGCATCAAAGGCGAAGGAAGTGCTTGGTTGGGAACCTCAGATGAGTCTCGAAGAGGGGCTTTCCAAGACGGTAGAGTGGTTTAGGGCGCAGTCAACATAAATTACTACGACTTGTTGTTGAGCATAATCATTAGGCGAATCGAAGTTTAAGGAGTCCAAATAGGTTTCTCATGGCGATTCCTGGAATTTTCCCTGGTCTATACACCTGTGTGTTTCCAACAAGTCGCTTTCGATGATGTATAGGAAGTTCGATAACAGGAATGCCTGTCCTGAGACAGGCGCCGACAAATCCCCACCAAAATCCCTCCTTTAGGAATCCTAAAAGATGTGATAATTTTTTTGTAGTATGTTTTTCAAACAATACAAATGGCGCAGACGGATCGTGCAGTAAGTTTGGAAACAGAATGGAAAACACGTACTTAAATCCTCTAGAGAAGAGAATCCGTTTATGACTGTCTTGCCTGTGAGTTCGCCAACCAATCAACACGGTTCCTTTTTTAAACATTTTGAGAAACTTTTCTACATCTTTGGGATCGCATTGGCCATCCGAATCCACGCATAAAATTAATGGATGCTTTGCCGTTTTTATTCCAGATAACACTGCGCCGCCATACCCTCTTCTTGCTGTGCTTTGGTTAAGAGTTAATCTATATTTTTTCTTTATTATTCTTAAAAATTCTGATGTGCCATCGGTTGACCCATCTTCGCATACGACCAATTCATATGAGATTTTCAAATCTCTTAACACCTTGGACCATTCGTGCAGAACATGTCCTATGCTTTCACGCTCGTTGTATACAGGAAAGATGACAGAAAGAGATTTCATGGTGATTCGGTTCTGTTTGGCCGCTCCGAGAGAAACCAACGTATGGTTTTCTCAAGTCCCATTTCGAGGGTATGGGTTGGTTTCCAGCCAAGCTTTTTCGCCCTTACAATGCTTAACGCGCGCGTTTTCACCCCTTCTGGTTTTGTTGTATCAAACAATATTTTTTTG
>DATEVM010000016.1:0-2267 GCA_035281785.1 Patescibacteria group bacterium | reverse complement strand
GCCGAGTTTCTTTAATGCGTCCTGAACGTGCTGTTTGGTTACCGGATCGACAAAACGCGTGTCGTTGATCACATGCGACACGGTCGAAATGGATACATCCGCTTCGCGGGCTACATCTTTTATGGTTATACGGCTCATGGGGATTTCCGACAAGAAAACGTTTGCGCAAACGTTTTTATTAGAATAGCAGGTTAATAGACGGATGTCAACAGGATTAATGGATAAGCTGGAGGAGTTGTCTGAAAAAATAATTTTGTCATTGTAGCGGCACGGGGATTTCCACAACAGGACTGTTTTACCCAATAACCCCGTGCCCAATCTTGGAATAGGCACGGGGTTATGCATCGATTTTTGTCCAGGGTTCCGTAGGTGCGGGTCTGATAAATATTGGCAAATGGCTTGGGAATCGAAGGGTATATCTTGCACACGATCATTCCCATCAGACCCGCCCCGATGCTCACCCGCACCTAAAGGGCCGCCTGTTACTTTTTGGATACCCCCTACCGGTAGGGTCTGGGTTCCACCTCCACCTGCTTTTGGGACAGCCCCTTCGTATGGAAAAAATTTAAGGTGTTTCGGTTTCGGATTTGCGTAGATATAGCTTACTTATTGTAGAAAAGTTTTCTGGGGTATTTTTGTATCGTGACCCCTGGCAGTTTTCGGATTACCGCCATCAGCTTGTCGGTTCTTGTTCGGTGCTTTTTGGTTATGCCTAAATGAACATCATCCACGGTTAACTCCCCTCTGGTGGTAATTGTATGAATTGCAAGTTCAACCATCTGGCGAGGGATAAAGACCTCATGCCCTGAGGGGTAAATTACTGTAATGCCGTTCTGATCCACCTCCATTTCTGCCGGATTGTCGCTACTCAAGGTAAAGCAATTTTCACCAGACATTTTTTGCAACAGAGCATAAAGTTCTGACACATTCATCTTTTAACCCTCCATTTGAATTTTACCCAAACCATGCTATACTAAATGTACCAGCGGATGAAAATCGGCTTCATGCCGTGTGAGAATTCCACTGCGGTGAGAAGACTCCTATATCCCTGGTAAGGAATTATCCAAGGCCGCTAATGTTAGCGGTCTTTTTTGTGTATAGTAACATCCATATCTTGCATTTCGAGTATCGTCAAGATCACGCACCAGACTGAAAGAAGGCCAGAGTAGTTCAATGTAGCGGTCTTCATGCATTTCATAAAATCTTTGTAACGACCAGAGAAAGTAGTCTACTGCTTGCAAGGGAACGCACTCGATGGGAGTATTTGGAATAACATTTACGATTGAATTATTCATGATTTTCCTTTGAACCGCGAAACGACTTTGAGCCTTTTCCAATGCTTTTCTTAAGCTGGCAGTCCTATCTTGGTTGCCACGCTTTGCAAAAGTGACATCATACTCATTTTCTTTGTGAAGCAGATCTTTGAACAGGATTCGTACCATAAAATCGTACAATTCGTTTGGGTTGTATCGATATGCCGGGTCCTGAGAATTCCTTTGGCGCACATATTCCAGTACCTTGTGCTTACTTCGAATAACGGCCAGGAATTGTAGATTGTGTTTTTTGAAAACAGAAAATACTTCCCGCCGAACTTCGGGGACATCATCTTTGGCATGAAAGGCAAAATATGTCTTCTTCGCTTCTAGCTGCATTGACGGAACTTTTTTAAAATATGGATCGGCCAAGAGCTGTTGTCTTAAAATAGTTAATTCGTTCGTAAGGGCTTCAGGGTCTGAAACGGCGAGAACACCAAGAATAAAAAATTTTGAACAACCCTCGGTACCAATAACAATACCCCCACTTTTTCCAAATAGGGTGCCATCACCTGCCTCATCAACAAAATAGTACCGTTTTTTGTTTTCTGCCATGAAAAACACGTCCATAGATAATTATAAGTTGTACTTTGTCATATCAGCCGTTTCTAGATAGATGAAGCAGACTCATCCTATTGAGTGTTTCAAAGGGGAACGGATATTATGTATAAAAATCCCCCATCCACTAAAATGACGGGGGATTGAGCAGCCTGCTCTACTGGACGGTGATCGTTACCGCCAGGGTGGATTCGGGCAAATGAATTCGGATTTGCTGTTTCCGGGTATCCCACCACCAACCGGGGGCTGATCTTTGAATTTCTTCGGCGTTCAGGCGGGGGAAAGGTTGGCCAGCCACCGTCACAGTGCTCGGCTCGCTGGCAAAGATCGCCAGGTCGACCGCTTGTAACAACGCCGGCAGTTGCACAGTGATCTTATTCTCTATTTCGCTGGTTT
>DATEVM010000015.1:0-4187 GCA_035281785.1 Patescibacteria group bacterium | reverse complement strand
CTCGAGCCGAGTTCCAATGAACCGAATACCTCATCCGTTGACACGTGATGAAACCTGGAAATATTCAAGTCTTTAGCAGCGTCGAGTAATACCTGCGTTCCCAACACATTTGTACGAACAAACGAGGAGGGGTCCATAATTGATCGATCCACATGCGACTCAGCAGCAAAGTGAACGACCACATCGCATCCGCGCATAGCATCTTTTACACCAATACTGTCACAGATATCGCCTCTAACAAAACGATAATGTGGGTTCTTTTCAACAAAAATAAGGTTTTCTAGATTTCCTGCGTACGTGAGAGCGTCAAAATTCACAACATCGTCATCGGGATGTTGCCTCATCCAGTATTGTATGAAGTTTGCACCAATAAACCCGGCGCCACCGGTAACCATTATTTTCATCGTGTCTCCAGCATCCTACCCTGTTCTTGATCGAATTTCAAACGTTCGGACCGTAATATCTCAATTGTCAAACCAAGCATGAGAGCCAGCATAATCACTAAAGCAAGAAGACCTCGTACAATCCACAGCCTCTTCACATTATTCTTCATGAAATCTCCGTACTTCTTCTCGTACACCTTTCCACGTTGGATCGACAGGGGCATACACCCACTGTCCCGAATACTTTGTGGTTGGTGGATGCACAATAACTCCAACATTTTTTCCATCCTGTATCGAAAGGCTTCTTGATAAGAATGTCAAAGGCGATTCGTCGGGTTTTGTATTCGCCGTTCGATTCAATAGAGCATGAGCCATTGCTGCAATCTCTGAAATGGGCATCATGCGTGCAAATGATTTTTGGTATATCAAGAACATTGTTCCAGTCTTAATCGGGTCACGTAATGTATTCGGTGAAAAAACTGCAGCAGCGATTGCACGGAGTGCTCGTTGCTGCCGAACAATTCGAGCCTCATCAGTTCCCTCAATCTCATCCATGCTTTGTCGTGATCGAATATATTTGAGAGCTCTATCACCACTCATATGCTCAACCCCTTTGTTAAACGAAACTGTTTCAAAAAGAATATTTGGATCACGCTCCTTCATCACATCCACACCTTCTCGAGGAAATTTCTTATCCTCAAACGAACGTTCGACTTCTATGTCGACCCCTCCAATGGCATCTACAACCTCTGCAACTGTGGATAAGTTAACCAAGACTACATGCTGAATTTGAAGGCCGGACACATCTTGAATAACATCTCTCGGGAAAGACTCTGGTTGCTCCGGGTTTTTTTGGTGACCATACACATATAACGCATTGATTTTTGTTTTATATTGATCAACCCAGAGGTCTCGAGGTAATGAAATCGTAACAACTTTTCCCGTTTGAATGTTTACCGATAACAACATAAGTGTGTCTGTAAGCGCACTTTCGCCGGTTGGCCTACCTGGAACTTCGTCCAAGCCCAGTATGAGCATTGTTTTCCACCCATTCACCGTTGTTGGCGTACTCTTCCAACCATTTATGACCTCAGAAAAAACTGTAGAGAAAGAGGTGTGTGTTGTTGCGCTCCATGCAGATGTATATTTCTTTACTTTCCATACCACAACGCCCGTCGTAACGAGGAAAACAGCGCCCACTCCAAGAGCAATACCAAGAAAAATGCGCATCACGCGTTGAAACATATGACCCAGTATACCAAAGCATAGCCCGTTTCACCCAAAGTCTCTCATGTATACTATGGTACGGAGACATATGACGATTCAAGGCGCGTTAAAGAATACCGCATCACAAACAGAGCAATTTCTCACAACCTTTTTTTCTGCTATGGAAAAAGAGTCGAAGCTAACCGATACAACTGTTGTAGAAATGACGACTCTCCTAAAAAGACATGTTTTGCGTGGGGGAAAAAGGATTCGACCATTTCTATGTTGGTGCGGATATATAGTAGCTGGCGGTAAAAGTGAACAAGCCGCTATCCATTTAGGCTCTGCAATTGAACTTATTCATTTTTATCTTCTCAATGTTGACGATATGGCTGATAGAGATACAAAAAGACACGGAGGCCCAACAGTCGAAGTTGAGTACGAGAAATCTCTCGTGCAGGCACCAATGGCACTGCGAGGTCACTATGCTCGATCGTTCAGCGAGATTGCAAGCGCTTTACTATTCACATATGCTATGGAGCTTTTCCGTACCGTTCCAACATCACAAAAAACAGTTCTAGAAATTATCGGCATGGTTAATCGCATACTCATTCGTGATACGGCTGCCGGTTGGCAAATACACATGCATCAAAATTGGGAAACGCTTGAAAAAGTTTCAGAGGCTCGATTTATTAGGGGACTCGAGCTTGTTACGGCACAATATACGTTCACAGGACCACTACTCATGGGGGCTAAACTTGCAGAGAATAATGACTCATCACTCACATCATCCCTTCGAGAATACGGAAACCATGTTGGAACCGCATTTCAAATATATGATGATATTCTTGGATTATTTGGTGATCCTGAACAAACAGGAAAACCTGTTGGAAATGATGTTCGTGAGGGAAAAAAGACCCTCCTTATTCAACATGCGTATCAAAAGGCATCTGATGAAGATAAAAATTTTCTCAACAATGTTTTAGGAACAGACATCAGCGTAGATGAACTTAAACAAGTTCAGGCAATAGTTATACAGACTGGAGCACTAGAAGACACGAAACGTTTGGCTCAAGAGCACGTCGACAAAGGCCTAACTGCCATACAAGCGCTCCCGCTAATGAGGGTGCGAACGCTCCTCGAAGAGCTCGCAGCATTTGTTATCTCAAGAGAAAAATAGTTTTTGCTTGTCCAAAATTATTCTGCAATGCAACTCTTGGTGATTGAACAATACAGTCTGCGGAAAAGAAGTCTCAACCATCCCAAGAACCCAATCTTTTGTGGTTGTTGTGGTTGTATGGGTACTGCAACTGGGGTTGTGGATGGTTTTGGTAGTAGAGATGCTGTCGCAAGTGGAGATGGAGAAAAACTTGCACCTAGCTTTGGCGAAGGGGATGCTGTTTCTACAGGTTCTTCTTCTGAACCAAGACCACCCTTTGTCACGACCGGCGAAGCCTTCACCTTTGGAGTCGGTGAGGGGGCTGGTGGCACACGAACGCCAAAGTACACAACTCTCGTCGTTTCTGTTGCCATGATTGAGTACATCTCTTTTGGTGTTACAACATTCCATCCACCTTTTTCCTTGATTCGAACGCGAATTTTGTCACCATGGTTCAAGTCGGCAACACGACCACCTTCACCATTCTTTTCGGCGTACGTAACATACTGTCTCCAGTCTTCATCACCATTACGATCCCAAGTAAAATCCCAAGAAAGACCTTCTTCAAGATTTTCCCGGGTACCCGTTCCATTTTTATCGTTATAGACTTGAATAATAAACCCAATTCCTTGTCGCTCGTTGCATTGATCGTTACTCGGATTGGAATCAAGTCGACACAATCCTTTTTGGTCACTTGGTCGACCATACGGCCAACAAACCATATTCGACAGACAGTCACTATTTTGGGAACATTGAGTATTGCACACTGCCTTTATGTCCGCAGCACGGTTGCGAAGATCCTTTGTTACATCAAGAAAATAAACAAAAAATACTGTTGAGATCGACAAAAAGAGAATAAGAGCGAGAAGTGCGTATTCTTTTGTACGCATCCGAGCTCGCTTGCGCAAAACGGATGAATTTGATTTTGATTTCTTTGTGGGCATCCTATATGTCAGTGTAGCAGGGAAAAATGGGAAAATGCAAGGTGTCGGAATACGTTATCTCACTAAAGCGATCTTCAGGACCTGATCCATTGTTTCTGATGGATGGAAGGTCATACTTTTTCGTACATTTTCCGGAATTTCTCGAAGGTCTTTCATATTTGCTTTCGGAAGAATGATATGTCTTATACCCGCCCTATGTGCTGCAATCACTTTTTCTTTCAAACCACCTATTTCTAGTACTCGCCCACGAAGTGTGACCTCGCCAGTCATCGCAACATCTTTGCGCACTGGACGCTTTGTGCACGCAGAAACAAGTGCGGTCGTCATGGTAATACCGGCGGACGGTCCATCCTTTGGCACAGCCCCTTCTGGGACATGAACATGGATGTCTGTTTTTTCCAGCATCTTGCCATCGATTTCTAATGCCTTCGAGTTTGCTCGTACAAATGTTACGGCAGCGCGGGCAGACTCCTGCATCACTTTCCCAAGCGGCCC
>DATEVM010000014.1:0-6291 GCA_035281785.1 Patescibacteria group bacterium | reverse complement strand
TTTGTATCTACATTACTCAACGCCTACCCCGCAGTATGTACGTCTTTGAGCTGCTGCAGCAACTCGTTGTATTCTTTTTCCTGCTCCAGCGTTTTCTCTGAAATATCTTGCAAGGCAGACAAGCTATCCGCTATCATATTTCGCAGCTGCTTTGTTCGGCGAAGTCTATACGTCTCCAGTGCCAATGGCCATTCTTTTGCCAGTACCTCGGGCTTCTCCATGTCTTGCGAAAACTCATGTTCCAGGTAGAGATCGGAAAGTGTTTGCTGAAGCTCCATCGGGACGCTTCGCGCAAAAGCTTGCAAGTCAAAAATGTGTTTCTGTAAAAATGTTGACAAATGTTTGATCACTTGGCGAGAAAGAGGATCGGACATTTCTTGCTGATCCAGCGATGCAACCATACTCGGAATGGTTGCCGCATCAGCGTGCAGTAGTAATGACACTAAATACCGCTCCTGCCGCTCCACCTCTCCAAGCTCTGGAGCTTTGGGAGCTTGAGATGTCTTTTCATGAACCTGCCCGCTCCCATACACAACATTTTTTCCAAAGATCTGCTTCTTTAGACACTTTCGGAGCTCAGACTCAATAACGTCTTGCTTAATCTGCAACTTTTTTGCTAAGTTCTCTATATAAAACACTTGTTCAACAGCATTCTCGATTGCCGCCAACACAGGAATCGCTTTTTGAGACACCATACGCCGACCCTCACCCGTACTTATGTCTTGTCCGACAAATGCCGAATCAAGCAAATACTCATACACAGACTGCGTATGCTTCGTCGTATCTCGCCACGTCTTTGGATGTTCGCGCGCAATATCGTCCGGATCTTTTCCTCCAACCAACGGCAGAACGCGCAGTCGAATATCAAATGGACGCGCAACAACAATAGCTCGAGTTGTTGCCTCAATGCCTGCGGAGTCCGCATCCAAAGCTAAAGTGATATTTTTGACCGTTCTTGAAAGCAACTTTACCTGCTGTTCGGTAAGTGCCGATCCTTTAATCGCAACGATGTTCTTGATTCCGGCTTGATAGGACGAGAGCGCGTCTAACTCTCCTTCAACAATAAACACCTCGTCTTCTTTCTTAATGAGCGGTCGCACTGTTGAAAATCCGAACAATAATTCGCTTTTGTGATAGAGCGTTGTTTCTGGTGAGTTAATATATTTTGCCTCTTTAATTTTTGGATCTAACACGCGCCCGGAAAATCCAACAACCCGCCCCTGCGCGTCGGTGAGGGGAAACATCAGTCTGCCGCGAAATCTATCATACGGTTGTTTGTGTGACGTACCTTGAATCACTAACCCAGCATCAAGCAATTCTTTTTCTGTGTACTTTTTGCGACCAACTAGGTACTTTTGCAGTGCATCCCACGAGTTCAACGCAAACCCTAACTTAAAAGTTGTGATTGTTTCTTTTGTGATGCCACGCGATGCAATGTAATCCCGCGCTGGTTGACCCATCGCATGCTCATTTAACAAATACGCGTAATATTCACTCGCCAAGTTAAGCACCTCATACAATCGTTGACGATGTGTGTCTTCTTTTGAGAACACTTTCTGTTCCAACGTAATGCCAGCTCGCTTTGCAAGCTGCTGTAATGCATCAATAAATGGAACGGAGTCGTATTCTTCCAGAAATGTAAAAACATCGCCGGACTTTGCGCACCCAAAACATTTGTATCGTTGAATGTCAGGCGTTACAAAAAATGATGGTGTTTTTTCCGAATGAAACGGACAAAGGCCTTTAAAACTTTTTCCTGCCCGTGTTAACTGCACGCGTTCACCAATAAGTTGAACTATGTCGATAGCATCTTTTATTTCCTGAACCTGGTCACGCATGACTCAAGTATAACAGAAGATATTTGGGATATGTTTGGGCATGTACTCGAACCATTCTCAGTGGTATATACCTAAAAATATGGATTGATACGTTTTATTGAGCGTGCTTTTGTAAAACGACCCAATCACCTTATCATGGGTATCAGAATATGCTTTAATAAGGAAGAGACTCCTATGAAAAAAGTCGCAAGATCCGCCCACTTGACGAAGCTCGTCTTTTTTATCTTCCTTGCTGAGTTTGTTGGCGTTGTTGGATCACTCTTTACGCTGCCAGTCATCCCCACTTGGTATGCATCACTCAATAAGCCATTCTTTACTCCCCCAACTTGGCTTTTTGGTCCAGTGTGGGTTGCGCTCTATGCACTGATGGGGATTGCTTCTTTCATGATCTGGGAGAAAAAGAAAAGTAAGATTAGAAGTGAAGGACTTGTACTCTTTTTTGTTCAACTTATTCTCACCGCGCAATGGTCGATCGTCTTTTTTGGACTTCAATCACCATTAGCAGGTATGACAAACATCATAGCCATTTGGTGTTTAGTGCTTGCCACAATATTAAAATTCTTCCAGTTGGAAAAACGTGCAGCGTATCTTCTTTTTCCATATTATCTATGGGTATCGTTTGCAACAGTGTTAAACGTAGCAATTGTTCTGCTAAACTATTAGCATTATGGACTACTCAACGCTTGCATCTGAAGAATCGCTCCTAATAACTATTAAGTCCTTAAAGGCGCACGGCATTGACGCTGTGGTCGTAGACAATCGGGATTCCGCACGTGAGACCGTACTCGCTATGATCCCTAAAGGTTCAGAGGTTATGACAATGTCATCCACAACGTTGGAAGAGGTTGGATTAACAGAGGCATTAAACGAATCTGGCGATTTCGACTCCGTAAAAAAGAAGCTGGGAAACATGAAACGAGAAACGCAGGGTCGCGAGATGCAGC
This sequence comes from Patescibacteria group bacterium, assembly GCA_035281785.1. Taxonomy (GTDB): domain Bacteria; phylum Patescibacteriota; class Microgenomatia; order UBA1400; family UBA12028; genus DATEVM01. The sequence goes on along the minus strand of DATEVM010000014.1, from coordinate 3,509 downwards.
AAATCGGCGCAGCCCCAGAATGGGCAGTGGGAAGCGCTCATGCGGTAACAGAGGATGGGTCTGTGTTGATTGCATCAAACACGGGTAGCCAACTTCCTGCGTATACATATGGTGCAGATCATGTTATCTGGGTTGTTGGGGCGCAGAAGATTGTAAAGAATGTTGACGGGGGTATAAAACGCATTTATGACTATGTGCTTCCAAAGGAATCGGAGCGAGTAAAAGAAGCCTATGGCATGCCCGAAAGTTTTGTCAGTAAACTGCTGATAATAAATAAAGAAGTACGTCCCGGAAGATTGATGATGGTGTTGGTAAAAGAAGCATTGGGATTTTAAATGTCAGCGCACCCACTGGACAACAAAATATACTCCTGCAAGTAAAATCGTAACGAGAACAACCGTCCTAAAAAGCGCGTATGTAAAACGCCTCACAATCCATGTCCCTAGATACGCACCAATGACGGAACACACGAGTAATACAGGAACAATCCAGTAGTTTGCTCGTTGCAAAAAACCGTCACGAAGGTATATCGGAATACGGGTAAGATCGACTGCTACAGCAATAGCAGCGGTCGTAGCTAGGTAACGGCTTTTTGGAAGTTTTACCCCTGTCAGAAATGCTCCACGCAATGCACCGCCGGTTCCAATAAGTCCAGCGAGAAAACCGGAAAGGGCGCCGCCAAATACCAAATTAGGTGATGTGTTCTTTATAGAAAAGTTGTGCTTCCAAGCCATCAACAGAGTAAACGCAATCAAGAATATTCCCAAGTATCCTTTTAGCGCATCCTGGTCTACACGGGAAACAAGCATTGCGCCAAAAAGTGTAAACACGATACTGGGCAGTCCAAAAATAAGGATTGTTCGCAGATGGACTCCTTTGCGGAAAAGGCTCAGTCGTATGACGTTACCCATCACATGGAACAGCGCAACCAATACAAGCGCCGTACGGAAGTCGAAAAAGAAAAGAGAGAGCGGTAGGAAAATCGTGGAGGAACCAAATCCTGCAATAGTACCAATCAACTCTGAAAAAATAGCAGCGAGAAAGAACAAAATGATCACGATATTAGTGTAACAAAATTTTCATTGTGATATCGTTGAGGTAATGAGAACTGGATTACTATTTATCTTTGCGTTTTTTGTCATTTCATCTTCTCTTTTATACTTCTTTCGCGATAAGATCACTTATTCCATTTTTGCCCCAAGACAAAACATTACGCGAGAAGAAACCGTGCAACAAAAAACTGACAACACTGTAGACACAGATGACGTTAAGATTGTCGCCCAAAATCTGAATATACCTTGGGAAATCGCATTCTTACCTAATAAGGATATGCTCGTCACCGAAAGACCCGGAAAACTTTTAAGAATTGGCGCCACAACAAAGGTTATTACGGAGATTGAAGGAGTGCGACATGTCGGCGAAGGTGGACTTCTTGGTTTGGCTTTGCATCCAAATTTCGAGAAAAATAGCTTTATCTATCTGTACTCAACAACCGAGAACGCAGATGGATTATCAAACAGAGTGGAACGGTACAAACTGTCAAACGATGCGCTAAGTGATCGAAAGGTGATCATTGATGGCATAAAAGGGTCATCAAATCACGACGGTGGGCGTATTGTGTTTGGGCCAGATGGGTATTTATACATCACCACCGGTGATGCAGAAAATTCTAGCCTCGCGCAAGATACCAACTCACTCAACGGAAAAGTTTTACGCATAAAAGATGATGGAGATATTCCCTCGGACAACCCGTTTGGAAATGCTGTGTATTCGTATGGCCATCGAAATCCACAGGGGCTAGCTTGGGATACAAAAGGAATGCTTTGGCAAACAGAACACGGACCGTCCGGTGTTCAAACGGGATACGACGAGGTAAATATTATTTATAAGGGGTCAAACTACGGATGGCCGACAATTAAGGGTGATCAAGTACAAGAAAGGCTCGTTTCGCCGATTATTCAGTCAGGGTCCAAAGACACATGGGCACCATCGGGAATGGTGTATTGGGATGGGAGCTTGTTTTTCTCAGGGCTGCGCGGTGAGGCGTTATATGAGGCAAAGATTGGCAATGGAAATACGCTGAGTTTGGTGACTCATTTCAAGCAAACATTTGGAAGAATAAGAGCTGTTGTGCTAGGACCGGATGGTTTTCTATATATCTCAACGAGTAATAGAGATGGACGCGGTCGGGTAAAAGAGAGTGACGACAAGATTATTCGGATAAATCAGAAGATATTTCGGTGATGCGTTGCTCTGCTGCCCGGCATGGATTCGAACCACGATAAACGGATTCAGAGTCCGTTGTCCTACCGTTAGACGACCGGGCAAATATGCCCCATATTGTACTTCAGAGAAAACGCGATGTCTAACCTCGACTAGGAGAATAACTCGAGTGCACTCTTTAATCTCTTCAACACTTTTTCCTTCCCCAACACCTCGATCGTTTCAAACAAAGGCGGAGTGGCGGTTCGTCCGGTGACCGCTACGCGCAGCATCATGAAGTACTGCCCTTTTTGCCAATCGTTAGCTTCCTGTAATGCGCGAATGGCAACCTCAACAACGGCATGTGACCAGTCCGTCGTATTTGTCATGCTCTCAATTGTCTTCCCCAACTGTTGCGCGATAACTTCATCAGCCGCTTTCTTTGACTGAAGTGTCGTTTTCTCTACCGAAATATCTTTATAGAAAAAATCAGTAAGAGATCCTATGTCCGACAAAAGCACAAGTCTATCTTTCACGAGTGGTAGGAACGACAAAAGTCTATCCTTCGGAAAATCTTCCGGCAAGTACGTTTGCAGTCGCTGAGCCAACTCCTCGTTCGTTAACTTTTCGCGAATGTATACACCGTTCATCCAGTTGAGTTTGACAAAATCAAACACCGGACCGGTTTTCTGCATACGCTCAATCGTGAAATGCTTCATGAAATCATTCAGGTCAAAAATCTCTTTCCCTTCCGGATGCGACCAGCCAAGCAAGCACAAAAAGTTCAACAGCGCTTCAGGCAAATATCCCTTTTGCATGTAACTCACTAAGGAAACGTCGTTTTTACGTTTTGATAATTTACTGCGGTCGGGATTTCGAAGTAGCGGCATGTGGGCAAACACTGGCTTCTCCCATCCAAGCATGTCGTAGAGTACGATGTGTTTGGGAGTAGAGCTAATCCATTCCTCACCACGCAGAACATGCGTAATCTCCATCAAGTGATCATCCACAACAACTGCCATGTGATATGTTGGGAAACCGTCGGACTTGATCAAAACCTGATCATCTATACCCTCGTTTTCAAACTCAATCTGTCCGCGAATCAAATCATCCCAGACTGTTTTTCCTTCATTCAGCATCTTGAGACGAACAACATGACGTTCTGCTTGCGCGCGCTTCTTTGCTTCCGCGGGATCAATCTTTGAACACCGACCATCATACATCGGCACTTTCCCCTGAGCCTGCTGTTCTTTGCGCATAACCTCCAACTCCTCCGGTTTGCAAAAACAGTAATACGCGTGACCTTT
>DATEVM010000013.1:0-4238 GCA_035281785.1 Patescibacteria group bacterium | reverse complement strand
TGCCTCACTCGTGGTATCTCGGCGTAAGATGTTACAATAACCCAGATTGCTCCCATAGGCTAATGGATAGACCGTGAGGTTCCGAACCTTGAGATAGTGGTTCAATTCCACTTGGGAGCACAAAAAGATCTTTATTTTGCTATCCATCCACCATAATCAGGATTTAAATCGAGTGGCAGTCCCGTGTACCTATAAAAGGGGAACTTGTTCTACATTACCTTTTAACCCACGCTCTCTTTCCGGCATTATTCCTCCTTCTGCGTATCCAAATAATTCTGCAGGAACGCAGCCGCCGCATAGTGGTCCATAGGCTGACGTCGTTTCATTTTTGACATGCCGCTTTGCAACATTTTTTGTTGTGACTCCACGCTGCTTAACGTCTCGTCCGCTTCAATAATTTGAAGCGGTTTTTTTAACTTGGAATTAAGCTCCTTTACAAATGCACGACCTTCCCCAACCATCGGACCATCCGCTATTCCTAGCACAAGCGCGTCTGGCTGTTCATCTGCAATCAACGCGATTAATTTTTCTATTGCATCTTTACGATCCAACACAACCCATGGCTCTGCTAAAAAGAGTCGACTTACCGCAACACCAACGCGTACGGTTCCGTAATCAATGGCAAGATACTTCATGAGCGTATTGTATCAGCTAACTATTGGTAGTCTTCTAGTTGTGCAAACACAATACCTCGACGGAGATATGTTCCCGGCGGAGTACATGTAATGAGTTTTAATTCGCGTACGTTATACCTTTGTTCTAAAATATAAGTGTCATCCGGTTTCACCTCCATCTTATTTGTCACCCTATAAATGTACTGAATACCATCGTAGTTTACGATGATCTTATCGTCTTTTTTCAATGACATAATCTTTGTTAAAATCGAAGTGTACCTTCTTGGATTCTTCACCGAAGGATTGTAAAAAAGTGGCGAGACAGAGTGTCCAAATATAATCGGTGACCCAAGCTCACCCGGATTTGCAGTACCCGGATACTGAATAAGGTTCTTATCTAGATTTAATCCGCCGACTTTCACAACCGCATCGTATACGTCCAACGATGGAATGCTTATTGTATATGTTTTTTCGTCCTCTTTTAAAACCTGAGGAATAGACTTACTTGGAAACCACAGAGCAAGATTTGTGTAATCCAATTCGTCTGGAATAATCTCCGGAAATTCTGGTGGTTTTGGCGCTGTATTTTCCTGCGCGTATGCAGCTGCAACGGGAGGTGGCTGAAATTGTGCCAACATTTCTTGGCTCACAGGGACTGTAAGATTCTTTGGCTGCAGTGTCGGTGAAATAAAGAGTTGGAACGAAATAATGGGCCAGACAACGTTTGCGATAAGTACGCTTCCAAATGTGACAAGAACAGCAGGAAGAACTCGGACAAATCGAGAATGATGTGTTATTCGTGGGCGGAAACGCGCCGAACGAGTTGTTTGTTGCTTCTTCTCAACGGTTGGTTGTTTTGCTTTCCGATAGACAACGAGGCTCATAATGATCCTAGTTTTGTTTGAACGTGGATGCTTTCACTTTTCTCAGGCATAGAACTAAATAGTAGTCGAGCAATTGCGGGGCGTATCGAAATGACAACATCTCCCACCTCTTTCATATCGCGAAGTATGGATTGTGCTTGGGCGATTGTTTTTTTTCTGACTGATTCGATAAACACCTGCTTATCAACGACTGGAATTGTTTCGGATGATAACGTGGCTTTCAGCCGAATTCCTGCTGAGGTAGTCGCTTGAATTTCTCCTGGATCAATCTGCGTTCGCTCTTCTCGCAATACAGTACCTTGGGGTAGTGAGGCGCTCAGCATACGAGTTGCTACCGGCAACAAGTCTGAAGTTGCATACCGATATGCCTGAGAAGATACCAACATAGTCAATGTAACGCTCCTCGCCTCGTCTCCTGCTTTTGCACTAAATGTTTTTTGTGTAATACTTGTACTCCCCACAGGCACAATACGAGTTCCTTCTGTTTGTTCCGCTTGCAACCCATCAATAGCTTGTTGTTCAAGATTTTTGAGGAGCAGTCGTTCTAACTTTGAAAGATCGTCTTTTGAAACAGCCTGAATTTCTCTACTCGACCCACCGGAAAATGCTTGCTCGTTACTCGCAACGTATGTTTTTTTATCAAAGTTCGCTATAGAAAACTCACTTTTTTCAATGAGATTTGATTCAGTACCAATGTTTACTGAAGTCACTGCAACAGTCCCTGTTCCTGGTTGTACATTCAATAACGAAGATCCAGAACTACTTGCAACCGTTATCACTTCGTCTAAGGTAAACTTCATGTCACGAGGACCTGTAATGACTGTGCCCGCCGGAAATACTTTTTCGCTGACCGTTGCGTTGTAAATCGTCACCTTTCCCTTTGCCTTATCACCCACGATTTTTAATCCTGTCGTTTCAGCTTCCATTTGTCCTTCAACTTCTTTTTCAACTTTTTCTACTTTGAGCGCACCGCTTTCTGGGTCACTTGTGTTCGCTTGCGGATCAAGCAATAACTCTACATCCTGCGCAATAGGAGTTGTTTTAAGTGTAATAACAACGTCAGCGGTCATTGAAGATCGAAGGTATAACACTGTAGCCACACTTAGAATAACGACCGCAACCACAAAACTAGCGGTAATTACTTTTATGTTCTTCGTTCCATGAACCTCGGAGCTAAATCGAGCACCAAGACTTCGACCTGCAAAGATGTTGCGGAATGTCGTAGCCAACTTGGTACGAAAACTAGACAACAAACCATGTTTTGTAGGTTTTGGAGGTGTGGGGATAGCTTGAACCCTCCCCCCCCCTTCATCTTCACGTTTTTCTTCCATTACATCTTGTTGAATAACCTCAGAAGGTTCGAGTTCGTGGAAACCTAACGACTCTGCTGTTGTTATATTAGATGACTCCTGATACGTTTTTTCTGTCTGTGTTCGTCGAGTTTCTTTTGAAGGTTGCTCGTGGCTCGACATCTTCTCTTCTTGTATTTCGGAACCCTGGTCCAGCATTCCTAAAGACCGAGCAATTTCTGTTCCTCCCGAAGTACACACCGCCGTTAGCAGAATAGTGTGCGGTAACGTTTCAACCTTGGGAACGTGAGGAAATGGAAAGTCCTTTTGCCAATCTTGAGCAAGGAGAAGATGTTTTTCTTTTTCTATCTCCTCTTGTTTCATTCTTGCGCTAAACAGCACGATCCGCGCGGGGTACGATTCGAGTTTTAACTCCCTCAAAAGCAATGTGATGTCAACAATGCTGTCCCCACTTCTTTCAACGGTAATACTCGCACCCTTTACACCTGCCCTCACTTGAAAAGCGAGGATTTGCGTTGTTGTATATTCGATAAGTAAAGCAGTTAGCGGCCCACCTTCAAGCTCACGAAGATAGTGCACTAATGCTTCATGCGTCACCACAAACCCAATGGGTTTCAATGAAAGTTGATCGCGGATATTTTTGAGGAACGGTTTTTTATCGACAATAATGGCATCATCCTGTATCCATGACTCCGGAAGACCTAACACAACCTCATCGACTTTCGAGGCATCTTTTCCAAGTTCTTCTAAGGCTACATCAGACGCTTCTGCCAACTCCTCAACTCGATCTTCTCGCCATTCTATGGGGCTGCTGGAAGATAAAACACGAACATGACCCCCCTCTACCGTCCATAGGCATGCAGTCACAACTTCCAATCCTATATCGAGGGCTAGAACTTTGCGGGAACTCTCTTGTTTTTTTCCACCGAAAACTGACGGCAGGGCCATATCATCCATTTAAGCAGAAACAGGAGCTCCAGGCAAGAAAAACGAAAGGTCTACGTTCGTTTTTTACTCATGTTGAAGTTCGTGTATATGATGGACAACTTCGCTCCATCCAAAGTTCTTTTTACGCCAATTGCCAACACGATATACAGGATTTTGTACAGAGTATCCACTGTTCCATGGCCTATCCATCAGGAGAACGCGTTGCAGATGCGGGAGAAGACCACTTTGTACCATTGTCAATATTGTGGCTACCATTCTTGCGTCGTCCTCCAAATACATATTTCCACATAATTCTTGTAGCATCCTACTTTTGAAGTCATTTCCTTTTTCTGGATCTCCAGGGCTACGTAGATACACCCCTTGAATCTTAGGAAAATGGCGATACGCCCAACTCGCAGTGATATCCTGTTGGTCACCAGGTCTTCCAGTTGCGATATCCACCGTTGCAATATGTTGAATATCTTTTACCGCTTTTTGCGAAC
>DATEVM010000012.1:0-2741 GCA_035281785.1 Patescibacteria group bacterium | reverse complement strand
CGAGCATGCAGAGTTGGCATTCTACTTTTCAACAGTGACAACTGTTGCAAAGATGCAGCATTTACCAACATTTAAGGATAAGGTAAAACAACATCCCGATCACGTCACGATGGCACTACTGAACTATCCCGTGCTAATGGCTGCAGACATTCTCATGTATAAAGCAGCACTTGTTCCAGTGGGTATTGACCAGGAGCCTCACATTGAAGTAGCGCGCGAGATTGCCCGACGTATGAATCAGGATTATGGAACGGATTTTCCCGAACCAAAGAGATTTGCTACAAAGGGTGGATATGTGCCCTCGCTCACTGGCGAAGGGAAAATGAGTAAGTCGGTAGAAGGAAGTTACATCAACCTCGCTGATTCGCTGGAAGAGATACGCAGAAAAGTGCGCTCGGTGCCCACAGCAACGATTGCTGGCGGTGTTATGAGCGATGGTGTAAAGGCGTTGTTCGAGTTTATGGAGTTACTAGCTCCCGAAAAAGTTGATAGTTTCCAAACAGCATTCAAGGATGGATCACTAAAGTTTGTTGAACTAAAGGATGCGGTAGCCGAGGCTATCTACAACGAACTGAAACCTATGCAGGAAAAACGCAAGCAATTAGAGGCAGATCCAGACTTTGTTGATCGTGTCATCAAAGAGGGTGCTGAAAAAGCTCGTGCAGTTGCGCGACAGACGGTTTTTGAAGTCAAACAAAAGATGGGTTTGGCCTAAATTGGTTTTAATTGCTCGACATTTCGCGCCATGTTACAATCTGGCATGACAATGAAAACGCCGATCACCTACGCAGATTTTGAGAAACTCGATATTCGTGCGGGAACGATTATTGAAGCAACTTCTCCCGACTGGTCAAAGAAACTTCTTCGTTTTGTGGTAGACTTTGGCGGGGAAATCGGCAAACGGACAATTTTTTCTGGTATTAAACAATGGTATCAGCCTGAAGAATTTGTCGGGAAGCAATTTGCGTTTCTTATAAATCTAGAACCTAAAAAAATGGGAGATGAGGAAAGTCAGGGTATGATGCTTATGGCAGATGCCGATGAGAAACCAACGGTGCAGCCACTATTACACCTAGTACCGAATGGAATAGTTATCCGATAAAGTGCGTGAGGAGCAGTATATGGAAGCGAAAGAAACAAAAGAAACCAAAGAGTCTAAACAAAAACAACACGTCGGCAAACAACCGCAAAAACGATTTGAAATTCAAGTCCAATTTAATCAGCGCAATCTTATTTTGTGGTTTTTGATCATATTACTATTTGTTCCATATCTCTTTGCTCTTCTAAACGGAGGTGCCGAATCTAGAATTCCTCTTTCCCAACTCGTGAATGACGTAAAAGAGCAGAAGGTTCAAAAAGTAAAGGTTGTTGGTCAGGATATCGAGATTCAATACAAAGACGGTGGAAAGAAAACGACGAGGAAAGAAGATTCCCAGAAATTAGCCGAAGTGTTTACGGCATCAAATGTTGATCCAGCTTCAGTAGAAACAGAAGTGGTTACCCCATCATTTCTTACACAATTCTTTGGATTTTTTGCGAACTACATTCTTCCAGCGCTCATTATAGGACTGCTCATCCTATTTCTTATGCGCAAACAAATGGGTGGATCCGACGGAATTTTCTCCATTGGTAAATCCCGGGCAAAAATCTTCAACAAAGGAAAACAAAGCACTAAGTTTAGTGACGTTGGAGGATTGAAAGAAGCGAAACGTGAGTTAGAGGAGGTTGTCGATTTCTTAAAAAACCCTAAGAAATATCGTGATGTTGGCGCCCGTGTTCCAAAGGGCGTATTACTGGTTGGACCAAGTGGTACTGGTAAAACAATGCTTGCTCGTGCTGTCGCTGGCGAAGCAAATGTTCCATTCCTTTCCATGGCAGGCTCTGAGTTTATGGAGATGCTGGTTGGTGTCGGTGCATCGCGCGCGCGCGATCTTTTTGAAACAGCAAAAAAAACTGCACCATCAATTATCTTTATTGATGAAATTGACGCAATCGGAAGAGTCCGCGGTCTCGGTTCTATGGGTGGTCACGACGAGCGCGAACAAACATTAAACCAGATTTTAGTTGAAATGGATGGATTTACTCCAAACGATGCAGTAATTGTATTGGCGGCAACGAACCGAGGAGATCTTCTTGATCCGGCATTAGTCCGTCCTGGACGGTTTGATCGACGCGTGATGTTGGATCTACCAGACCTTGAAGAGCGGAAGTTTATTTTAAGTATTCACTCAAAGAACAAGCCTTTTGCAAAGAGTGTCGACTGGAATAAGGCTGCGAAGCGAACGGTAGGATTCTCCGGAGCAGATCTCGAAAACATGCTGAACGAAGCAGCTATCTTGATTGCGCGTGAAGGCAGAACAGAGATCAATATGAAAGATATTGAAGAGGCTGCACTCAAGGTAAAGTTAGGTCCTGAAAAGAAGAGACTTCAATCTGATTATGAGCGAAAAATGACCGCATACCACGAGGGTGGTCATGCTGTTCTTGCACACTTTTTACCAAACACCGATCCGGTCCATCGGATCTCCATTGTGTCTCGCGGCAGGGCTCTCGGTTTCACCATGACGCCTCCGGAGCATGATAAATATCAACAAACACAGTCAGAACTTGAAGATGAGATTGTCGTGTTGTTGGGCGGACGCACAGCAGAAAAAATGATCTTTAACGAATTAACTGGGGGTGCGAGTAGCGACATTGAACGCGCAACACGTATCGCAAAATCAATGGTGATGGATTACGGC
>DATEVM010000011.1:0-2548 GCA_035281785.1 Patescibacteria group bacterium | reverse complement strand
GGGTCTTCCCACATGGACGTGCCAGGCTGATCTTCAGTTTGTGATACATGCAGGACATGGTGAATTTCCAAAAGTTGTTGTTGCGCCGGGAGATATTGCGGAAACATTTTTATTAACTCGACTCGCGTTTGAGGTTGCGGAAAAGCTTCACACGCAAGTGTATATATTGTGCGACAAATTCTTATTAGAATCGTCGCAAAGTATTCCGCGTTTTTCAGATACATGGACCAATGAGCGGTTCGGTTTTGCCTCAGATGTATTACCCGAAGATAACTCATTCAAACGATTTGCGTTTACAGACGACGGTGTGTCTCCGCGTTCTGTCCCGGGGCAACCGCATGGACTTCAACTCACAAATTCATACGAGCATGATGAACACGGATACGCCACAGAAGAAAGTGAGATTGCTGCCGCGATGATTGATAAGCGTTTACGAAAAATTGAGTTAATGCGTCCGCTTTTGCCAAAGCCCATGCTTCTAGGTCCTGAACATGCAGACATAACATTTGTAGAGTGGGGATCAACAAAATTTGTGATTGAAGAAGTCATTCGTCAAATAAACGCAGTACATCCCAATATCGTCAATGCTATTCACCTTCAAACACTTATGCCATTTCATGCAGATGAATTTGAGCTGCTTGCTCAACAGTCAACCCGATTAGTTATGGTTGAAGGGAACGCGACACATCAGTGCGAACAACTGATTCGCGAACACACCGGCATCATGATGCATGATCGTATCAACAGATACGACGGCCGACCATTTTTTGTGGAGGACATCGTAGCCTGGGTTGAACAACAACACAAAGGAGTCGAATGATTCCAATACCAATAAACGACACAACCCTTCATACTCCAATCTTTCCCACATGGTGTCCCGGCTGCGGCGATTTTGGAATTTGGGGAGCAATCAAGAAAGCGCTCACAGAATTAAACATCCCCGAGGAAAAACTCGTGATGGTTTTTGATATTGGCTGCAGCGGCAACATGGCAGACTTTTTGCGCGTGTACGGATTTCATTCACTCCACGGTCGGTCGATTCCCATCGCTGAAGGTATTAAGATGGCAAATCATGGCCTTAAAGTTGTTGTGATTGGCGGTGATGGTGGAATTTACGGTGAGGGCATGGGACATTTCATTGCCGCATGTCGCGGTAATCACGATGTAACATTATTGGTTCATAACAACCAAACATACGGTCTCACAAAAGGGCAGGCATCTCCTACAACAACAAAAGGCGTTAAGACGTCCTCCACCCCACAAGGTTTAATCGACGTACCGGTGAATCCGATCACGATTGCTCTTTCTGCTCAAGCAAGTTGGATCGGAAGAAGTTATGCAGGTGATATTCCGTTTACAACCGAGCTCATCAAAAAAGCTATCACTCATGAAGGATTTTCTGTGCTTGATATCTTCCAACCATGCGTCACGTTTAACAAACTCAACACACACCTCTGGTTTCAAGAGCATGTCTACAAACTTGAAACCATTCGATATATTCCAAACAATCCCGTAAAAGCATGGGAGTTGGCACGGGATGAAGAACATCTTCCAATCGGAGTGTTTTGGGAGAACCAACAAGCGGTGTCGTATCACAAACAAATTAAGCAACTTGAATTAGGCCCATTAACCCAGCAATTCCAACAAGAAGCGAACATTACTTCTCTCCAAGATGAAATTGATTAGCGTTTTTCGCCGAATATGTCACTCACGCCGTAAACCACGCACATGCTTGACTTCTCTTGTGGGGGGCTCCTATAGTGAAGTTGTAGTGCAAAGGCGGGTTTTATGATTAAGAGTTCAACTACTTCTTCGGACTTTATCATGTATGTTCGTGTAGCAATATTAGGTGCGGTCTTTGCTGTCGCCTCATACTATTACATCACCTGGTTAAAAATTCCTAACCCTTTAAATAAAGCCTTAGCTGATACTTCGATTTACCTTATTGGTTTATCAATGGTCATGGCAAGTGTGTGTTACTTTTGGAATCTTTTTGACCGATTCATCGTGTATAGAAAACATCTAGGAATTGTAGGTTTTTTGGTTGGAATCGCACATATATATCTGTCTTACGGTTTTCTAAAGACATTGTTTCTGCTTGAAACATGGCAAAAAGGTGCAGTATGGCCGCAGCTTACTGGGCTACTTGCTGCAGCTATTTTTCTTGTCATGACACTCATCTCTCCTGCTGCTGTGGCAGCAAAGATTGGCGGACCACTTTGGCGCATCATCTTACGTTTTGGGCACGTTGCCGTTATCCTCATTTGGCTTCACGTATATCTTTTAAAGTTCGCGCGTATTCAACAGTGGTATGCCGGTGGGATGAAGACTCCGCCCTCATCAAGTGTACTCGTTCTGATATTCATGACCATTGTGATTGTTCTGCGAGTAGCATTATGGATAGCGCTTGCAAGAAAAAAAGCAACGCGAATACAATAGGTTTTCTTTTTTTTCCGAATCAAATACAATGGATTAGGTGATCCCTGTTATTGTTTCGCGTATCCGCCGTATTTTTCCTCAAATATTGATCTTTGTGGTGCTGTTGTTG
>DATEVM010000010.1:0-15619 GCA_035281785.1 Patescibacteria group bacterium | reverse complement strand
TCCCCCTCCCCCTCCGTCTCACCAAGTCCATCACCATCGGTTTCTCCATCACCATCACCATCTCCAGTACCAGCGTGTAATAGTAGCTGTACGACGAATGCATCCTGTCCTTCCGGACTCGTGTGTTCATCGGGATCATGTCGAAATCCACTGTGTACGGGATCATCAGATTGTAGTTGTCCCGTTCCTTCACCCACTCCACCGCAGGGATGTAACAACAGCTGTGTGACGAATAGTGACTGTGCATCAGGTATGGTCTGTTCTGCAGCATTGTGTCGCAATGTGTCTTGTACGAGTGAACCAAACTGTCTCTGTCCAGGAGGGGTGACACCAACACCTATTGTTGCGGTCCCAACCCCGCCACCAACACTCCCGCAAGCAGGATCTGTGTTAGGAACAACCACCATGTTTGGATTAGGAACGATTATTACGATACTGGGAGTGATTGGATTCCTTGTTCTGTAAAGATATACTTTCAAAAAAACAAGTTGACGCTGTCAACAAGCAATGACCGGTTGTTTATTACGGCTGCTTAATGTCGTACGTTATCAAGCATTTTTCTAAGACGAATACCTTCGTATCGCTTCTCTTCATTTGTTCGGGGGTTTCGAAGCACCAACTCAAACCGCTGATCTTCGTTCACATCAATCTCTGCAAGTTGTTCAAACTCCATAAGTTTATCCCAAAACTGGTCGTTCGTTTCTTTTTTGTATGACTCATCCGCCAGTTTCCGAATGATAGCTCGTAGTTTTCGCTCATTTTGTTTATTCATAGTATTTTTTCTGTGTATTTTTTGATAGCGAGGTTCACTTCGTCCCTAATGTCTCGCAAATACACCACTAAATAGATCAATCTTTTCTCTGGTGGGCGCGCCTGGATTCGAACCAGGAACCTTGAAGGTATAAGCTTCCTGCGCTAACCGTTGCGCCACGCGCCCCTTCTTGGGGATTGTAGCATAGGAAAAACCCACTAACACGCACAAATATTGCTCATTATTACTGCTGTGGCGTCTGTGTTTGCTGTGGCATCGGCGGTTGTTGCGGTGCTGGCGGTTGTTGCACGGGAGGCTGTGGCATTGGAATTACTGGTGTTTGCTGAACTTGCTTCATAACGCCCGGATTCTGAGAAACCGGAACTGGTTTCGATTTTTTCATGCCGAAAAAGTACCAACTTACACCAGCTCCTACGAGCGCCAACAACGACCCGACAAGTACAAATACCCCAGTGTTATCCTGTGTGGCCTGTTTTGGTTTCACGGCTGGGGCAGGACTCGATATTGCTGGTGCTCCAGGAGTCGCAACCGGCGTTGAGGTTGGTTGTACAGTCAACGACCCAGCTGTTGGTGACGGCATCGGTGATGGGGTTGGGCTTGCCTTTTTGATAAGCTTATTCGTAATCGAGGAGATTATTCCGCCTAATCCCTGTGGCGTTGGCGTGGGGGTTGGTGTCGGAGTGGGAGTTACCTGTGAACATGAACAAGAAGACTGCGATGGACATTCTGCATTACGACAAGTCCCCTGATAACAAAACTGCGACGCGCATTGAGCATTAGATGAACATGTTGTGTTGCACGATAGTTGGTCCTGCGTTCCGGAACTCGGTGATGGCGATGGAGTTCCTGCGGGGGTTGGTGTTGGCGATGGCGATGGACTCGGTGATGGCGATGGTGACGGGGTTGTCAGGATTGTTGTTCCTTGAGCTGCCCAAGTTGCTCCAGTTAACGAACCAAGAATATCCTGAGAATCCGAGTTTCGAATGATAGATGATTGAGATTGCGAAAAGCTTATAGTCTTTGATGTATATGCCTTGTCTGCGGTCAGCGTGAGTGTGGCCAACGTTGTTCCTGCTGCGATTGCTTTACCATCAATCCCTTTTGCCATAAGCATCAAGTCAAACGATGTTTTTCCACTACTGGTCTGCGCCTTATTAACCAACACATCCCAATCAGCAGAAACAGCACTATTAATCGCAGTAGAAATAATACGAAGATCTTCCGGAGATGTTACGGGAAACGAAAGGCTCAATGCTAGTGCCGAAAGCACTGTCGTTCCGGCATCAATATGCACCTCAGCCTGAAACTGCTGCCCTGTTGTTGTGCTTGTTTGTGCTGGAGTGACTGATAATTTTCCAGGTTGACCAGCAACATACGCATGTAATTTCAGTGGCAGCACAAGGGAAAAACCAACAATACCCAACAGGAATAAGATGCGGCAAGCTGCTTGTCTCATTCTATTTATTGTCCCCCGGCTTTTGCAGTTGTCTGTAACTCTTCTTGAATAAAACAACATCGCCAATATCGATCTTGCCGTCTCTGTTAAAGTCAAACTTCGTCAACGTAGCAAGATTGGCACTTGTGAGCGTCACAGAAAGACTTCCCGCAGAACGGAACTGATCGATAAAGAGACCGTAATCCTTGAGGTCAAACGTGTTGTCGTCGTTCAAGTCTAACATTGGGAGCGCGTCAGCCGCGCTTATTTTACGAACAACATTTACCAATCCTTCGTATAGAGTAATCGTTGAGTATTTCTTTGCAAGCCTTCCCTGCTCCGAAACAAGAACCACATAATCTGCAGCGGTTGTAAACGGTTTCATAAGAGGTCCGACAAGAACTTCATATGCCTTCTCTGTGGTATTCCAAGTTGCGGTTACATTATCAAACGCAACTTCCGTCGTTCCCTTTTTTACAAGCACATCCGCAACTGATACGCCATTCGCATTCAGACCGATCTTGGTGGGAGCCGTGTTTGCTGGCAGTCCTTCTGGGACATAGTACACAACTAGCATCGTATCCAAATCGTATACGAAGTTTGTTTCCTTACTTTCTAGCGTTCCAACCTTAACCTTTATCGGACCTTTTCCAACCGGAGCTTTTACAACGATTTTATCTCGAGTCCAACTGATAATATCCGCAGCAGGAACAGCGACCGTTCCAAACAACACCGTTGCCTTTGTTGGTCCAAAGTTATATCCCGTAATCGTCACCTGTCTCAATGAGGTACCCTTTAAAAGATCTATTGCTAAAATCTTTGGCGTTAAATTAAGCGTAAAGGTAAACTCGGAACCCCCTGCTTTAATGAGGCTTTGCTGACCGAATTTGTCTTTTGCGTAAATACGAACAATATGTTGTCCATGTTGAGCCGGCGTGAAGTTGATCGTGTGAAATGTTTTTGGATCTGTAAATGGCGTGTACACCCAGGCACTATCAAGCATAAAACCATATGTAAGGTCTGCTTGTGTATCTTCTGGGCGCTGCGGCAAATCGTTACCTTTCCAGGAAAAGGTTTGTGCAGAGTTCGTGGAAACTGTGCCCTGTTCAATTTCCGGCAAAAATGTTTCCACCGGCGCAGTTCTTGGAAGATCTCGAACAAAATTAACAACTGGCGGTTGGTTGTCCGTGATAATGTTCAATGTCAGCGGTGCTATTGAGCGTAATACGTCAACCGGAACACCCTCCACCATTGCAATAGCCTGCGATGCGCTTCCATCGTGAGATACCTGGAAGTTTGATGCTGGTTTTCCTGCCTTAAACTTTACGTGCGCGATCTCTATTGCTTCATTATTTTTAAATTCCGATCTACCGGTGTTTGGATCTGTTTTTGCAAATGCCGAGTAGTTGATATGCATCTGACCGTTCGGCTGTTTCTCAACACTCACAAGTTGAACATCTAAACCTTCTATTGTGCTCGTCTGAAATTGAACTCCTGCCGTCGTTGGATTTTCATCAATAACATCAAGCTCTGGCGTGCCAGCGGTTGGCGTAAACACCATTCGAAAACCAACGGAGTTTATTGCTCGGTTCTGCGTATTCATCTTTATAGTTACTGGAAACTGGTCGCCGACATATCGGTCTGTTGCAGATGTTTCATATGTAATAATGACATCGCCTGTCGTGATACTTGCTGATTTGCGAATATCAAACTCCGGAGCACCACCTTTTTTTGAGAGCGTGAGAACGCCCAAAATACCACCGCCGATTAGAACAAGGAAAAGTATCGAGGTAAGGAGAACGTTTTTTAGCCGACGTTGTGCTGGGGTCATATCTCTCTATAGCACCACATTCCTAAGCTCGTGTCAATAAAATTACTTATTCTGGGGTTACAACTTCGCCCGCACCGTCATTTCTGCTTCAATAGACTCTCTTGGTTTTCCATATTTCAGCAATGAAAGTTCTTTAATCATGTCGGCCATTTTAGGATTCATCATTGCGCGCTCTTTATCTACATCTCGAGTAAGATCCATGCTGAACGCAGGAACAGGCTCGTTGTTCACAATTGTTTTAATGTAGACGTGGAATCGTTCTATATTTGTGAGATCGCCCTCGGAAAAAACTGGGGCAAATTCGTGCTGGAGGAAGTTTGCATCCGGAACACCAACGCGAAAACTGACAAGTGTGCCGACGTTTCCAAACACTGCATTCTTTACGTCTTCTTCAATCTGTGCAACAAACTGGTTTGCAACAACAAGGTTGAGTTTATACTTACGAGCCTCGGATAAAATCGTAGCAAAGTCTTGCGTGGCAAAGTTTTGGAACTCATCAACGTACAGGTAAAAATCGCGCCGCTGCTCCATTGGGATATCAACGCGACTCATTGCAGCAGCCAAGATCTTTGGCACGATAATAAGTCCTAAAAATTTTGCATCCTCTTCTCCAAGTGCTCCTTTCGCAAGATTCACTAATAAAATCTTGCCCGTATCCATGACCTCCCGTAAATCAAACGCCGATTTTGATTGACCGATAATATTCCGCATCGTCTTATTCGTAATGAATCGGCCAAACTTAGAAACAATGTAGTCCAGCACTTCCGATTTGTGGAAGTCGCTTGTCTGTGCAATCTGGTCTGTCCAGTACCGGCGTATAACTGGATCTTTTACTTTTGGCAGAATGTCCTGAACGTACTTTGTATCGGTTAAACAGCGAACGAGTTCCAAAAAGGTGCTCCCCGGCTCAGCCATGATCGTAAGCATGGCGTTGCGGATTGCGTGCTCAAACCGAGGACCGATAATACCTGTTTTATGTGGATCGTACAGTTTATACATAAGACCGATAATCGATCCCGCCACAAAATGCATTTGATCTTCTGTCTCAGCCTCCATCATGTTGAGGCCCATGGGGCGATCGGTATAAGAAGGATTAAAGTAGATAACATCCTCGGCGCGGTTCGGCGGCATGAGCTGCATAAGATCCTCTACAAGCTCTCCATGCGGGTCAATTACCGCCAACCCTTTCCCTGCCTTTATATCCTGCAAAATCATGTCTTTCAGAAATTCGGATTTTCCTGTACCGGTTTTTCCGACAATATACGTATGACGTTGTCGATCCTTTTCGGCCATGTAAATAGGTTTGTTCACACCGCGGTATACACTCTTTCCCAAATACAGACCGGAGGTTGGAATGCTGGCTGGTGCTGGTGCGTTCTTTGCCTTCAACCAATACACGTGATGTGTCTCCACCGTTTTGTTCGGAAAGTGGATCATGGTTGCCAACTCCTCGCTGTTAAAAATCGAGGTGCGCCAACCGAACATAGGCATGTATCGATAAATAAAATCGATCATAAAAAGTTGCTTGAGCCATGTGCGAGTTTTTTCTAGGTTGTTGTATGGTGAAGAGAACTGTGCAAACGCGCCGACAATATTGGTTAAATGTGAGTCGGAGGAGTGTTGGTTTGTGGTCGAAACTACAACACGAATCGCCGTTCTAAATCCGGGCTTACTAATCTGCGCATCAATTGCCTCAAATTGTTTCGGGTCGTGTGCATAACTGGCATGTTGCGGATCTGCTTCTTTTTTCTTTGTTGAGGCAAGATAACTTCTCCCCTTATGATGCCATCCTTCGCCCTCGGGTTGAAAGACAAACTGAACAATGGCGCCTTCTCCGTCCTGCATCTTGGAAAGTGCCGAGGTGATCAATGAAAGACCGTCCGTTGGCAAGTCTTTAAATGTTTTGATCGGTAAATAGTCTGATTCTTTGGCTTTGAGAGATGCGAACGCAACCTTTCCGCCTTCGCTAAAAATGTTTGGTTCCTCTGCTTCCTGAATTTCTGCACCCGGGTAAGCACCGTTAATTTGTTTTTCTATGAAGTCGCGCAGGTGCTGAGGACAGGTCACATAGAAACGAATATCTTCATGGAGAGCAATCAGTTCAAATGCAAAATGTTCTTCTGACTTTAAAAATGAAAAAAAGCCTTCCTCTTTTAACGCATGCAGACCAGCAAACATCTGCTCGGCGGCATCAATCTTGATTTCGTTATCTTTTGGCAACGCTACGAGCAAATGGACAAACTTCAGACTATATTCTTCTCGTTCTCGGTTTTTCCACCATTGGAATAGAAGGTATAACAACACAAACAACGCAATGGAGGCGACTACCAACAGCGCAATCGCAGTCAGCAGTGTCGTCGCCCGGATAAAAAGGGTGTCAACAGGATTCATGTCGTACTCTGTTCTTCTCTATATACCACAGCACCGTGGAATTTCTTAATAATCTTAAAACACCATTCTGCAAGCCACCGAACGCTTTCCGTAACACTTTTTTTCATGCCTTTTTGAACTGTTTTTTGATCCGCAGGAAGAATCATTACTGGTTTTGCTGCATATATTCCGGTTGGTTGCTGCGCTGTTTGATCAGCCACCACAATCTCTTGCGGCAGTTGAAGTTCGTGCTGCTCTACTTTTTCGATCCAACTTTCCACTTCTGGTGATATTTCTGGGACTTTTTCCGTCTCAACCACTTGGATACCAGGAACTTCCTGTGAAGAAACTTCAGCAACAGCTCCGCGTGCGGTTGTTTCTTTTACTCCCAATCCCGATTTCCCCACCGGATGAGGTGGATTAAGCGGATCGTACGACTGTGCTGATTGAATAACTCCGGTAACGACAGAAGCATCCGCTGCTTGAACCTGGTCGTTCGACTGCAGAGGCTGCATGAGTGGTGTTGATGGCTGGACAGGCGTATCGGCCATGGCAACATAATATCACCTATACTCAACTTCTGTCTTTTGATCGCATGCCGCCTTTTGCGGCGAAAAGGTAGCTATTTTTACACTAAAAATCGAGGCCCTTTACTGCCATGTTTCCTTGATCAAAAGGATGCTTTACCTTGTGAAGATCGCTCACCAGATCTGAACTTGAGATAAGTGCTGAGGTAGCGTTCCTTCCGGTTAACACAATATGTTGAACCGTTATTTTTTGCAAAAGACGAACGACTTCTTTGTCCGTTAACAGACCGTCATGAACCGCGTTACATACTTCATCTAGAATAAGCAGATCAACATTCTCGAGTAGTTCTGCCGCTTTTTGAAGCGCTGTCCGTGCCGCCTCTTTGTGTTCTTCCGGAAGCTTTGTGTCCACTATCGTAGCTTTTTGTACTTTTACCGTTTTTACTTCTCCTGGTTCTTTTGAAGTTTCCTGAAGGAAAAAACCCTTTCCCATGGGGAGAAACGTTAGTCGCTCCAACGCCTCTTTTGTAAGAATCTTGGAAAGATGGTGTTCACTAATACCCCAACGCTCTTCTTTATACCAACTTACCCAACCAACTCTCCAGCCGTTAATAAGTGCGCGCACCATAATCCCCAATGCGGCACTCGTTTTTCCCTTCCCATTTCCGGTAAAAAGGTAAATCAACCCTCTTTTTTTTGACGACATCGAGTTCATTATTTGCTTTCTGTGGCTAATATTATTCCCGCATTATTCCCGCATGTTCCCCGCAAAAAGTATCAAACTAGGTCAACTTTGGTACCCAGTTTTTTCGAACACACTTCTTTCAATGTCTACGTCTATAGGGACACCAAGTTCCTCAAGCATGTCTCGAACGGTTAGAATAGGAAAACCAACAATATTCATTGCACTCCCCTTCACTTCCCGTACAAATCGCTTTGCGTATCCCTGAAGAGCATATCCTCCAGCCTTATCATACGGCTCACTTGTGGCAATATATGATTCCAACTCCTGATCGCCAAACTCAAAAAATGTTACCTCGCTCTTGACGATTTCAGCCCTTTTCTCGCCGGTAATACCATCAATCATCACTACAGCAGTGACAACTGTATGTGTATTCCCTCGCAGTTCACGTATCATGGCGCGTGCGTCTTCTAAGTTTTTCGGTTTTCCATAGACCTTATTCAGAAGAAACACCATTGTATCCGAAGCAATAATCAAGGCGTCCGGATGTTGGGCGGATACAGCTAACGCTTTTCCCGTTGCGATCGTTGCAACATAGTCATCTGGGTCCTCAAAATCAGAGTATCGAACCGCCTCTTCTTCAAAATTACTCGGAACAATCTCGAATGGAACGCCAAGCCAACTCATCATTTCTTGGCGACGAGCCGAGCTTGAGGCTAGTATAATTTCTGTCATACGCGCCATCCTACCATACCATCAATAAAGATACGCTTTCTTTGTATTGCACTACTCCTTTATAATAGAGAGACGACACGTGCATAAGAAGGAGACAACATTATTATGATACATAAACATACTTCGCTTGGAATAACGATTGTTACGCTTATGACTGCGGCCATTTTGCCATTCTCCGCTTTTGCACGAGAGGCAACACCTTCATCCACCATGATTCGTTCAGAGATAGAAAAACAACAGGGAGTTCGGGAAGACGTCCTTGAACGGAGACAGGAGAAAAGATCAGATATTGCTGAAAAAAAAGCAGATAGACTTCAGGCGCACTGTGATCTCCTTGAAACTAGATTTACCTCGTTATTTGATCGAATAGCGCGAAGAATTCAAAAGCTGCAAACTGCCGGAAAAGACACAAATACTGCAGAAACAGCTGTAGCTGAGGCAAAAGCAAACCTTGCATCGGCGCAAAGTCTTTGCAGACAAGCTGTTGAAAAATTTAATTCCGTTCCCGTCGATTCCTGGTCTACTCAGCAACCGGTGATTATCGAAGCGAAAGATCTGGCAAAAAGAGCCAGGGAGATGTTTGTAAAAACTCACCAAGCGGTTGCGAAAGCACTTCGAACTCTTGCCGCTCTCCAAGCAGTTAAACCATCGCCAACGGCAAGTTCGTCAGCAACACCAACGCCAACTCTATAAACACTGGAACATTAGGATGAACCTAGGAGGACCACATGAATCTTAAAAAAGTGACATTTCTTGCAGTAACTTCCTTATTACTGGCTGGCTGTTCAGTACAACAAATACAACAACTATTCCAGAAACCTGAACCAGTAAGCACAACTGCGCCAACGGAGAGTCCATCATCAATAGAAAGTCAGGAAACTGCGCCTGTAATCGAGAAAAATGCAAGTCCTACTCCAACAGCGAGTACGTCCGATGAACCGTCCGACATGCAAAAAGACTTGAACTCGCTCAAAATTGAATCTGACTTTGGCGCACTCGTTCAGTAGCGTTTATATACCATACGGTAGTTGTACTTGGTACCGGGTGTTGATGGCTTCTACATATGCGGCCTGTTCTTCAACTGAATTCGGAAAGTTTTGTAGAACTTTTTCTACATCCTCGCCCCTCTCCAGCAAACTTATAAAGATGTACCAAGAAGTGCTTGCTACAGACAAAGCGTTGTAAACGCCATCAATGCGGACTTCCCCGCCCCTTGGATGAATTTTTGTGATACGTACTCTGCCGCGCTTTGCTTTTTTATGTTCACTATTTGCCAATTCCGCGAGCAATGCGTGACACGTCGGTCCACCGCCCAAAAGTGTTTGGAAAAAATTGTGCGATAACTCAGAGTGCAGCACCGCCTCGGCTGCCTGAGCAATCGGAAGCCCACCGTACCTGCGGGCAGTATGTGCGAAAGCCTCAATTTCCTGACCGTACTGCTCAAAAGAAAGTCCGTGTTTTTGACACAACTCTTCTATAATTTGCATTTACTATACCCGCAATGAGGACAAAGATTGCATCCCTCAAGGTTTTGCATCGCCGCGCCACATTCTGGACACGGATCGACTTCAGATTCAAGATCCACAACATCGCCTCGTTTTATTTCACTTTTTATCAGTTGCACAAAGTCTGTTCTTTCCATCAACGGAGTTGCCTTAATCTGACTTTGTATAATATGCTTCGTTTTTTTTGTCGAAAGCTTTTCAGCTTTACCATCCTGTTTTATTGTTTCAACCGCAAGCACTTGCATACTTTTTGACTTATCTCGGTACACTGTAATTCCCTTGCAACCCAACTTCCACGCTAATACATACGCTCCACGAATTTCTTCAACTGTCGCGTTATGCGGAAAGTTAATCGTTTTGCTCACTGCGTTATCTGTGTGTTTTTGGAATGCTGCCTGCATGCGAACGTGCCATTCCCATCCAATATCATGCGACGTAACAAATGTGCTTCGAATCTGATCCGAAATACCACTTATAGTCTGAACGCTTCCCGTTTTTGATACCTCGGTAATCACATTTTGAAAAGCACCGTTATTACCAACCTCTTTATGAAGAGCCAGCTCAAAATGCGAGTTGATGTACATAAGGCCGGCGGTATCAACAACATTTTTCACAAAACTGAGTGCAAACACAGGTTCAATACCTGAACTGCAGTTCGCTGCCATTGATATAGTTCCCGTTGGGGCAATCGTGGTAATAGCCACATTACGAAATTTTCGCGGCTTTTGTTTGTGATCATACGCATGTGTGACTGGGTCGTATCCTTTTGCAAACCAGCTTTGTTTCCATCGGGGGAAGACCCCTTTTTCTTTTGCGAGATGTTCTGAAGCAATCCAACTTTGCTCCTGAACATGTTTCATCACCTGTTCTGCGAGTCTTACAGCTTTTTCGGAATTATATGGAACGTTGAGCTGCAAAAGCATATCTGCCCAACCCATCACTCCTAAACCAATTCTCCTGTTTAACTGCACTGTTTTGGTTATTTGCGGCAAAGGATACTTACACGCATCAATAACGTTATCGAGCATGCGCGTTGCGACGTGCGTAACATACGAGAGTCTTTCCCAATCAATTTCCGGCTTTCCTGTTTTCTTCGTGGTGATTAATGACGATAGGTTTATCGAACCAAGATTGCATGAGTCAAACCCATGGAGCGGTTGCTCTCCGCACGGGTTTGTTGCATAAATTGGTCCAACAGAGTCCAAAAGTGGATTGTTCCTGTTGATAGCATCCCAGTAGATCATCCCAGGGTCGCCCGTTCTCCACGCCAACGAAACAATTTGATCCATTAACATTCGGGCAGAAATGCGCTGTACAACCTCACCAGTTCTTGGGTTCTTTAATGAAAACTCTCCGTCGTGTTCAACGGCGCGCATAAGTGCGTCTCCTACTCCGACAGAAATGTTGAAGTTGCTGATTTCACCTTCTTCACTCTTGCAGGTAATAAACTCCAAAATATCCGGATGATCAGCCGAAAGGATCCCCATATTCGCACCACGCTGCTTCCCACCTTGCATAACTTGTCTTGTTGCTGTATCAAAAACCTTCATAAATGAAACCGGTCCTGTTGCAAATCCGCCGGAAGATTTTGTGATTGCATCGCCACGTGGTCGAAGCGGTGTAAAGTTAAACCCAGTTCCACCACCGCGCTGATGAACTTGCGCAGTCCATTTCACCGCATCAAAGATGTCTTCCATACTATCCACAATCGGGAGTACAAAACAGTTTGCGAGTTGATTTTGCGGCGTACCGGCGTTGTTGAGCGTTCTTCCTCCGGGCAAAAATTCCAACCGTGTCATGACTTCATAAAAAGCGTCATCCCATTTTTTTCGATAGATCTTTTTTTCGACTCCCGCTAGAGTACGTGCAACACGACGAAACATTTGTCCGGGGGTCTCTGTCGGACGACCATGTTCGTCGTGAAGAAGGTATCTTCGTTCGATTACTTTAAGCTGATTGAGTGATAGGTTTAAATCGTTTTCGACACCTAAAACTGTTTCTGCTTTACGGATCTTTGCGTGTTCTGCACGATACAAAATGTAGGCCTTGGCTGTTTTAAAATGTCCAGCTGCCATGAGCACTTGTTCAACGATATCTTGTACCTGTTCGACGGTAAGTGTTTGTTTTTCACCAATGTTACGGAGAATACCTTGAATAATATCCGCAAGACGACGGGCCTCTGTCTCCGCGAATTCTTTTGTTTCAACACCTGCTTTACGAATAGCTGATACAACTTTTTCTAACTCAAACGGAACAGTTCTTCCGTCACGTTTGATAATACTGCTCAACACATCGCTCATGTTTTTTCTTCCTCGGGAGGTGTGTACAGTGGATGTCCCCCGCGAGTTTCTGCCTTTATCTTGTAATACTGGCGCATCTTTTCCTCTTGGGTTGTATTTGGAGTAAAGACATGTTCGGGATATTTTTTTGCGTTCTTTACAATTTTCTTTTCAAAAGCACCCGCCACATCGATATCTAATCGTTGTCCAAGATTAATGAGCCACCATAATACATCACTCATCTCTTCACCAATGGCTTCCTTAATTTTTTCGTTCTTCAACACATCCTCACCCGCAATCCATTGGAAGTGCTCCAACAACTCAGCCGACTCCAGCACTAAAGACAAAGCAACATCCTTTGGATCTTCTTGTGTCCATCCACGTTTTGTGCGAAATTCCTGGATTAATATTTTTAACTGAGAGATTGTGGTTGTTTGATCGTTCATAGAACTTCCTTTTACACTGTTTTACTCCGATGATCAAGCGCGTCTACTTACCATTCTCACATGGTACATTTACTCCATCCACAATCTGGACAACTTACACAACCACTTTCAAACTTGAGAGACGCTGATCCGCACTCGGGGCAAACCTGTTTTTCTCCCGTTGCTGGTCTGTGCGTATGACTATGTATGTGTGTTTTTGAAAGCAATGGGCTCACTGTTTTCTTTGAACTTGTCTGAAGCTTCGTATCTTTCGACAACTTCCCTTCTTTTCCAGCCACGTTCAGCACTTGATCCATTTTGCTTCCGTCGCGATAAATCGTAATTCCTTTTAACCCCAACTTCCAACCTAATAAATACGCTTTCTTTACATCCTCGATGGTCGCATCATGCGAAAAGTTAATGGTTTTGCTCACCGAGTTATCGATCCACTTTTGCCAAGCAGCCTGAATACGCACATGCCATTCCGGCTTGATTTGATGTGTCGTCACAAAGACGCGTTTTTCTTCTTTACTGATTTCTTTTACATGCTCCAAGCTTCCCTCTTTCAAAATTTGGCGCATGATTTTTTCTTTGGTTTTCTCATCAAATTTTGTTTCCAAGTACTTCTCAAACACCGGATCTATAATCGTAAACTCTCGCGTAGGTGCATTTTTCTTGTTGTCCTCGTTAAAACTTCTACGGACTTGTACAAGCGAAAACACCGGTTCTATACCAGAGCTTGTGTTCGCAAACAAAGAAATCGTTCCTGTCGGTGCAATCATCATGAGTGCACAGTTCCTATACCGCTCGGATGTTCCTGCGTATATCGATATGTCAAAGTTCGGAAACGCCCCACGAACTTTTCCGAGTTCAATAGAGGCTTCCTCAGCTTTTTTGCGCATAAACTTTGCAATATGGTCTGCAATCCTCACTGCTTCCTCAGATTCATACGGAATTTTCATGCTATATAGCATGTGCGCAAACCCCATCACTCCAATCCCTATTCGACGATTTCCATCCTTCACCATTTGTCGAATTTCATCGAGTGCATAGGTATTAACCTCGATCATATCGTCTAAAAATTGAACGCCAAGTTTTACTGACTTCTCCAAGTCGTCCCAATCAATTTCCCACTCACCCTTTTTGTTTTTTATTAAATGGCGCTGCAAATCAATTGATGTAAGGTTGCATGATTCGTACGGCAATAGTGGAATTTCCCCACACGGATTTGTAGCATTGAGTACTCCCAAAGAAGGCGTAGGGTTGTCTTCTTGTAAGCGATCTAAAAATGCCAAACCGGGATCGCCTGTCGACCACGCATGTTCAGCAATAAGGTCGAACAATTCCCGCGCCTTTACCGTTCTCCAAATCTCGCCACTGCGCGGATTAATGAGATCCCAATCCTTGTTCGCCTGCACAGCATCCATAAACTTCCCGGTAACACCAACAGAGATATTAAAATTCTTGATCGTGCCATCCTGATCTTTTAGAGTAATGAAATCTACGATGTCCGGATGATCTGCGTTTAATATCGCAATGTTCGCTCCCTGTCTTTTCGCTCCTTGGAGAATTTGTGAGAGTGCAGCAGAATATGCTTTGAGAAAATCGACCGGTCCGGACGCGGCTTTTGGTACGTTTTTAACTTTGTCTCCATGCGGACGAATTTTTGAAAAGTTAAATCCCGTCCCGCCATTGTTTTTATGGACCACAGCAGCATCACCCAACGTTTTAAAAATCGTTTGAATATTATCTTCAATCGGTAACACAAAACAGCTGGAAAGTTGTCCTGTTCCCCCAGGATTTCCCGCCTCGAACATCGCCTTTCCAGCACATACAAACTTCATATTCACCATGCGTTCGTAAAACTTCCGCGCAGTGTCATCAACGATCCCGTTTTCTCCCCAATGAATTTCCGCTTTTGCCATATGTCTCGCGACACGCCAGAGCATTTCTCCAGGGGTTTCGATAACGACTCCCTGCATATCCGTGCGCAGATATCTTTTTTCCGCTATTTCTAAAGCCGTTTGCGTGAGTTGCGGTTCACTAATTGAATGACGCAGGTGTTCTTTCCGTTTTTTTTCACCGAAAAGAATGTAGTACTTTGCTGTAGCAAAAAATCCCGATTCTGCAAGAGTAGGTTCAACAACATCTCGAATCTGCTGAACGGTTACCAATCCGTTGACAGTCGGGATTTTAGAAAGTTTTTCCTGAACATTCTTCATTATTTCTACAGCGCGGTTTTTGTCATACTCACCAGTGTCTCTACCGGCAAATTCTATGGAACGCAAAATATTTCCCGGAGCAAACGAAACAATCGAACCGTTTCTTTTTTTTACGGAAATGATCTGTGGTTTTGTTATCATACGTTTCTCTTCAACATTTACACACTACATTTGCTATACGCGCAGGTAGGACAGGTAAAACAACCCTCTTGAATAACAAGCTTTGTCCCACATTCAGGACACGATTCTTCACCAGGTTTTACTTTTACCAATGGAGATCCAACAAATGCCTCGTTTGAAAAGTTTTTTCCTTCTTCTTCACGTCTTTTCTTTGTATCACCCGTTTCCAATACTACTTTACTGCGACTCCCGGTCACATAGACCGTCATCCCCTTTAAACCAAGTTTCCACCCTTTTAGATAGGCCTTCCACACCTCATCTTCGGTTGCTTCCGATGGGAAATTAATTGTTTTTGAAATTGCGTTATCAACAAATCGTTGAAGAGCAGCCTCCATTTCTACATGCTCGCTCACGGTTACGTCACCAGAAACAGTGAAAACATCTCGCAGTTCTTTTGGTACGGACATAATACCTTGGCACGTTCCGTGCTGACGAACTTCTTCAAAGATAACATCACGACTTTTTTTATCCAGCCCAGCTCGTTCTAGTGCTTCTATAAAATGACGACTTTCATAATAGAGTTCACGAAAATCTTGTCCGAGTTCTTCCGCCCCCTCATGTGTGCGCATCACATAGCTGAGCGCAAACACAGGTTCGCATCCATATCCTTCCAACCCAGAAATTGTTGCAATTGCTCCGGTAGGTTGAATGGTGTT
>DATEVM010000009.1:0-9786 GCA_035281785.1 Patescibacteria group bacterium | reverse complement strand
CTTCGCACTATTGCGGCACACACTGACCCTTCGCGACACGAGTTACTCCGCACAAACGAATCGGACAAGGTGCTTGTTGTATTGTTTTCGACCGATCGCGGACTTGCCGGTGGATTAAATACAAACCTCTTTAAAGCCGTTGAGGAACTTATTGCTGGAAAAAAGATTGTTTTTGTTACGGTCGGAAAAAAAGCGCGCGACTACGCAATAAAGATGGGGTACACCATAACAGCAGAGTTTAGCGGTTTGCCGGAACGTCTTCGTTTTGAGGATGCACTCCCTATTGCTGAGCTTATGATAAGTACATTTCTTCGTGGGGAAGTTGGCGAGGTATACCTCGTCCACATGTTATTCTTGTCAACGCTGTCGCAAAAGGCTCATGTTGAACGGTTGCTGCCGCTTACTGTTCAACAAATTGAACGACCCGAAGAATTGGTTACATCACACGCAGAATATCTATTCGAACCCAACCCAAGCATGATTCTTGACCATTTGCTGCCATACTATGTTGAGATTGAAACATACCAAACATTATTGGATGGTAAAGCAAGCGAACATTCAGCTCGTATGGTTGCGATGAAGAACGCATCGGATAGCGCAAAGGAGATTGTGAGTGAGCTTCAATTGATCTACAACAAAACCCGACAGGCGGGCATTACAAGAGAGCTTATCGAGATCACAACGTCTGCGTTAACACTCGGATAACACATAAGAAAGAAAAAGGAGAAATATGGCAGGACAAAACACAGGCAACATTACACAAATTATTGGACCGGTTGTGGACATTAGGTTTTCAGGAAAACTTCCAGAAATTTATAACGCACTAACACTGATACTCTCAAACGGAAAGACGTTGTACTTAGAAGTTGAACAACAACTTCCCGGAAATGTTGTACGTGCAATCGCACTCGGTCCAACAGAAGGGCTGAAGCGTGGAGTTGTGGTTCATGACACAGGTGCCCCGATTACTGTTCCAGTCGGAGATGAAACACTCGGACGTATTTTCAACGTCGTTGGTGAGCCCATTGATAACCTGGCCGACATCAAAGCAAAGCGCACAGCCCCTATCCATAAACCGGCCCCAAAACTAACTGAACAAGAAACATCTGCTCAAATGCTAGAAACCGGTATTAAAGTTATTGACTTAATAGCTCCGTTTGCACGCGGTGGAAAAGTGGCTGCGTTTGGCGGCGCAGGAACAGGAAAGACAGTCATTATCCAAGAGCTTATCCGCAACATTGCCGAAGAGCATTCTGGTCACGCAGTGTTTGCCGGCGTTGGTGAACGCACGCGTGAAGGAAATGACCTTTATCACGAAATGACCGAATCGGGAGTTATAAAAAGCACCGTCATGGTGTTTGGGCAGATGAACGAACCTCCGGGAAACCGTTTGCGCGTAGCACTCACTGCACTTACTATGGCGGAGTACTTCCGCGACGATCGCGGCGAAGACGTGTTGTTGTTCATCGATAACATTTTCCGTTTCTCGCAAGCAGGATCAGAAGTATCGGCGTTGTTGGGTCGTATTCCATCGGCAGTCGGATACCAACCTAACTTGGCAACGGAAATGGCTGCGCTCCAGGAACGCATCACATCAACCAAAAAAGGGTCCATTACGTCGTTCCAAGCTGTGTACGTGCCAGCGGACGACTACACCGATCCAGCGCCAGCCACAACCTTTGCACACCTAGACTCCACCATTTCGTTGGACCGCGCGTTGGTTGAACAAGGACTCTATCCTGCCGTAGATCCGCTCGCATCAAGCTCCAAGATTCTCACAGCCGCAACGGTCGGCAAAGAACACTTTGAGGTTACACGCGGAGTCCAAAAAGTACTCCAGCGCTATAAAGATCTGCAAGACATCATTGCGATTCTTGGTATTGATGAGCTCTCCGATGAAGACAAAATGACTGTTACGCGCGCGCGGAAAATTCAACGATTCCTCACGCAGCCGTTCTTTGTTGCGGAGCAATTCACTTCGATTCCTGGTCAATATGTACCGATTGCGGAAACAGTACGAGGCTTTAAAGAAATTTTGGGAGGGAAACACGACAACTTGCCGGAGCAAGCGTTCTACATGGTTGGAACCATTGATCAGGCTGTTGAGAAAGCGAAAACGTTGTAATGCCGGAAATCATTCGAACAGCGCTTGATCGCCATCAAGCCGTGTGTATCTGCGATGAAGACTTTCGAATGGTATTCCGCGGGGAACGACGATTGATACCAAAAGACACGCTCGTTCGATTCCTCGGACAACAAGAATGCAGCGATGCAGAAACGGGAGCAAATGGATATGCAAACGTATATCTCGTTCTTGAAGGACCTATGAGTGGACAGTTTTTTCGTACAATTGCGGGGTCGCAAGAAGACCGTGCGGTAATATGAAGGAGCAGAAATACGTACTGGAGGAGCACCTGGAAACAACTTTAGAGTCCGGAGAAGTCGTGCAGCTGCAGCGTATCGCAACAAGGGTTGTACTGCTTGGCTCACATGAACAACCGTTCGGACTCGTAAATCGGTATAGAATAATTGCGGGTCCACATAAAGGCGGAGTGGTTGTAACACAACAAGGCTCGTATGTTGATCGGTGTTTTGGATAATATATGGCAAAAAAATTAAAACTTATCATCGTAACACAGGAAAGAGAACTTCTTAATGTCGAGATCGATCAGGTAACGGTACCAACGTCGTCCGGTCAGGTTACGATTCTGCCGGATCACTCTCCGTTGTTCACACAACTTCAAACTGGAGAGCTTATTTACAAAGCAGAAGGAAAACCATCCTCTGTTGTTGTTTCCAGCGGTTTCATGGATGTTGCGCCGAACAATGTTGTCACGATTCTTTCTGACACAGCTACGCTCGAATCCGACATTACAATCGCGAAGGCTGAGGAGGCAAAACGCAAGGCAGAAGAATCAATGGCTCAAAAGCAAGATCGTCGATCTTTTATCGTTGCAGAAGCCTCTTTGCGCAAAGCGCTTGTTGAGTTAAAAATTGCTCGCAAAAGAAGTACGCCGACATCGTTTTCATAATCGTTTTCCAGGCGAAAAGTTGTAAAATACGCATTCGTTACACACTCTTTTGCTGCTAGACATCCGTTTGTGAATTCCGTACAATGCGTCCTTATCGGAGAAAAAGGAGACACTATGAGCCAGACAATGAACCAGCCACAAGTCGTTCAGTTGACTCAGGAGGGGTACGACGAAATTGTGGCCGAATTGAAGCTTCTGAAAGATGAGAAGCTTCCAACAGCCATTCAACGCGTCGCAACCGCTCGTTCATTCGGCGATCTTAGTGAAAACGCCGAGTACCATTCTTCCCGCGAGGATCTCTCGTTTATTGAGGGTCGTGTTTCCGAGCTTGAAGCCATTGTCACCAACGCAAAGATCATTAAAAACGGCAAAAAAAGCCAAGGAATGATTGATTTAGGTTCAAAAGTCACCGTTAAAGTCGGACGCGAGAAACACATATACCACATCGTTGGCGAATGGGAAGCAAACCCCTTGGAGAAAAAGATTTCCCATCAATCGCCACTCGGAAAAGCACTTTTGGGAAAAGCCAAGGGTGATGCCGTCGAGATCACCGTTCCTGCAGGTACATTAAAGTACGTTGTTGTCAGCGTTGACTAACGCATACCCGTCATCCGTCTCATCTTGCCGTATGCCAGTAATGTATGTCGTCAAATGAATTTCCGGCTGACTTTTTCAAGAGAGACTTGATATACTACCCCTATGGCGTCACGTCTTGATCACTCCCGAGAAGCAAAACTTGAAAAAAGAAAAAAGCTCGAAGCGGCTGGTGTTCAAACCCATCCGTATAGCTACGCCGCAACGCACAGCGTAAAACAGGCACTCGAAAAACAAGGTGCACACGTTCGTATTGCCGGTCGCATTATGTCAGTTCGCGAACATGGAAAGGTCACATTCTTTGATGTCCGCGACCAAACCGGCTCGATGCAAGTGATGGTTCGTGAGGATGATGCTCCGACACAGTACCAGCTATTACCACTTCTAGATCCTGGAGACTATTTGGGAATTGAAGGGGATGTCATCGTCTCAAAAACAGGCGAGACAACGGTTCAAACAACTTCGTTTGACGTGCTCGGAAAATCACTGCGCCCACTTCCATCTACGTGGCAGGGCATCGAAGATCCAGAAACCCGATATCGGAAACGATATTTAGACATGATTATTAACCCAGGCGTGAAACAAATTCTCGACGCGCGGTGGCTCGTCGAAAAAGAAATTCGACGATATATGCAGGATGAGCAAGGATACGTCGAGGTCGAAACACCAATCCTGCAACCACTTTATGGCGGCACAAACGCACGACCGTTCACCACGCACATGAACGCACTTGATTGCGACTTTTACTTGCGTATTGCGCCAGAGCTATACTTAAAACGTCTTATTATTGGTGGATACGAACGCATTTTTGAAATAGCTCGCAACTTCCGCAACGAAGGCATCGACCACACGCATCAGCCGGAATTCACAATGATCGAGTGGTACGAAGCGTTTGCTGACTACAACCGCATCATGGACGTCGCTGAAGGACTTGTAAAACATCTCGCACAAAAACTTCACAATAAAATGGAAATACTGGTGGGCGACCATTCTGTTAATCTTTCTGGGAGTTGGCCACGCATAACAATGGTTGATTCGCTCAAACAATTTGCCCAAATCGATGTCGAAAAAGCTTCAGATAAAGAATTGCAATCGCACTTGGAAAAACATCATGTTGGGATCACCGGTTCGTATTCTCGCGGCAAAGCCGTCTTTGCCTTATTTGACCATCTCGTTACTCCAAAACTTATTCAGCCAACATGGATTATTGATTATCCAAAAGAAGTCAGCCCTCTTTCAAAACAACACCGAAATAATACTGAGCTTGTAGAGCGTTTTGAAGGATACATTGGCGGAAAAGAAATTTGCGACGGATGGAGTGAGATTACCGATGCGGTCGAACAGCGTAAACGCTTTGAAGTGGAACAGCAACACATGCGCGAGGGCGACGAAGAGGCACAGCCGTTAGACGAAGAATTTTTGGAAGCAATGGAGTATGGAGCACCTCCTCTAGGAGGAATAGGCATCGGGATTGACCGCCTTGTCATGTTTTTGACGAACACTTGGTTGATACGTGAAGTTATTGCGTTTCCAACGCTCCGACCCTTAACGAAGCTTCCACAGACTGCATCGCAATCATCATCATCATCATCATCATCATCATCATCGCAGCAACCTCCATCAAAAAAAGTTGGGGTTCAAAAACAGTCATCCGGTTCACTTCCACCAAGAAGCAAATCGGAAACACTTCTTCGACAGTACGTAAAAAGCGACGCCCTTATCCGCCACTGCTTGATGGTTGCAAAAGCGATGGAAGCATACGCAAAAGAGTTAGGACAAGATCAAGAACTATGGTACCAAACCGGTTTGCTTCATGACCTCGATTGGGAAATGTACCCTGATGAGCATCCAAATCGAGCCCTCACCGAGTTGCTTATCTCATATCCACAAGATTTAAAGGAAGCAATCGCCGAGCATGCTCCACAACGAACAGGAAAAACACCATCATCAGACCTTGCAAGGTACTTATTTGCATGTGACGAACTCTCGGGTCTTATGTTTGCCGCATCGCTGATGCGCGAACACGGCTTTGCCGACATGGAAGTCTCTTCTGTAAAGAAAAAAATCAAAGATAAGGCCTTTGCGCGGAACGTTTTACGCGATGATATTCAACAAGGATTGGACTTCATTCAAAAATCCGCTGACGAACATATTGCATTCCTACTACAAGTATTCAAAGAGTAAATATGGTACGAGTAGAAACAGCGGGGGGTGAGGATGTTAAAGACATCAACAGATTTGCTGTTTCATCTGCTTGGCGATCGCTCGAATCCAAAATACGGAACGAGGGATCTCACAAGGTGAAGCTTAAATTGACCTTGCAAGGGCAGGAAAAACCATGTCTTTTGCAGTTTGAAACTTCACGAACAAAGATAGGACTTGTTACCATCGTACTTTCCATTCATGAAAAAGGTTTTCAAGGACATGGTCTTGTGGCAAAACGTGTATTTGAGTTTTATGCGGGAAAAAATTTTTACATCAATATTCACTCCTACTCGATAACCGAAAGCGGATATGAGGGACACGGTCTCGGATCGGGTCTTTTTTTATTGAGTGATCTCGTTATCTATAAGATCATGACAATATTTTCATCGGAACTTTCAGGAAAATCGATCACTGCCCACATTGCTGATTCGGCACACACACAGGACGATCCAACATCAAGAACGAGGTGGACATCTGCTATGGCGGCTGAGTTGGGGTACGAACCAGTAGGGAGCGGATCGATGAATCAATTTGAAAAGGTGTATCAATAGAAAGGTCCGTATGACACAAAAGAAACATCCGCCCATTATTACCGGAGTGCTTGGTCTCGCGGTTGATTCTCAGCGTCGTTTTTTATTAACCCAACGACATCAGCCGAAAGATCCCGAGGTTCATGAAAAATGGCAATTGCCCGGGGGTGGTATGGAGTTTGGTGAAACACCGGAGCAAACGCTCGCACGAGAAATGCAGGAAGAGTTAGGAGTCTCTGTTCGTATTCTTTCCCCATACCCACTCGTAAAAACGCACGTGTGGAACACGAAGCGCGAAACATACCATGTCACACTCATCTGTTATCTTGTTTCAATTGATAGTCAAACACCGACACTACATGATGTTGAGACAAAAGACTGGAGATGGGTCACGCTCAACGAGGCTGCCGAACTTGACTCGCTTCCACTTACCTACGACTTTGTTGTTGAGGGCGAGAAGCACTCCCAAGAGGTATTAGTAAGAACAACGTAGTACGATATCCAAAGATATGACAAGTAATGAGCTCGATAAATCGCGCAAAGAGGAAAATACACACGCAGTTATTGCCGCTGCGTGCTTTGCAATTGATCAAGCTTCAGTATCACACCCGGGAACCAGCAAAATAAGGCTTCATTTGAAAAAAACCGTATCAGCCGTGGTACAGTTTTATATCTGCGCGCCAGGTGAGGATCAGAATCTCTCAGCAATTCTCTCTCTTAACAACCGTTCAATGCTTCAAACAGAGCTTGCGAGTAGACATCTTCAGTTTCAACAGTCTCCCGACGGGTTATCGATATATTCATATCAATCAACGTCAAAAGGGTGCGAAGGATATGGACTAGGTACCGGTCTTATGGGTGCTACAGATCGCGCAATTTATCGCGTCCTCAGCGTCTACAGTGAACTATGCGCTGGACAAAGCGTTATTGCATATATCATTGACAACGCCGATGGGCAAGCTCGAGGTGTTTCTAGAGATGGCTGGACATCATATTGTGCTGTGGCGCTGGGATATATTCCCTTGGGCGGGAATGATGTTACGTTCTTTAAAAAGTACCAATAATCACCCGTTGATACTCCTCCTCTTGTGAACAACCTCCATCTTTGATATACTACACAAAGTTTGAAATGCATTGCGGCGATAAGCAATCGCCAAGCAGATGGGGGATAATCCCATCCGGGTATGCCCGACACAGCTGGAACGAGTAAGAAAAAGGTGGCACCACGCGGAAGCGTCCTACAGAGGATGATAAGCGTGGTTTTTTTGTAATATAAGGAGGATCGCAATGCTCGATATTAAATACATCCGCGAACACGCGGATACACTCAAACAGGCAATTACAGACAAGCAGTTTAATCCTGCAATTGTTGACGAGGTTCTTCGCGTTGACACACAGCGTCGAGAACTTCTACAAAAGGTGGAGGATCTGCGTTCCCAAGCAAATAAGCATGCTGATTCGATTAAGGGCCGTAAGCCAACGGCTGATGAAATTGAGATTGGGAAGAAGTTCAAACAAGTGTTGCAAGATGTGGAACCACAGCTAAAGCAGGTTGAGGAAACATATAAAGACCTCATGTTTCAAGTTCCTAATCCAGCAGCACACGACGTTCCGATTGGAAAAGACGAAAAGGAAAACATCGTCCACAAAATGTGGGGCGAAATTCCACATTATTCATTTGAACCAAAAACGCATGATCAACTCGCAGAAACATTGGACTTAATCGATACAAAACGGGCGGTCCGCATTGCAGGTAGCCGTGCATATTTTCTTAAAAACGACCTCGTACTGTTAGAGCAGGCAGTATTGCAGTATGCACTTAAGATGATGATTGGCCATGGGTTTACGCCTATGACCGTTCCGTGGATGGTAAATGACGACGCGATGTGGGGAACGGGATATTTCCCATGGGGAATTCAGGATCACTATCAAACACAGGATGGGCAAAAACTGATTGGTACAGCCGAAGTATCGTTGACCGCATACCTTAAGGACGAAACGCTGAACGAAAAAGATCTTCCTGTAAAAATGGTTGGTATTTCACCGTGTTTTCGACGCGAAGTAGGTTCGTACGGCAAGGATACCAAAGGCGTATTCCGCGTACATCAGTTCACAAAAGTTGAACAGGTTGTCTACACCGTTGCCGACGAAGATCTTACAAGAACAATGCACGATAAGATGCTCACATACGCAGAAGACCTTTTGCAGGCACTCCGCATACCATATCGAGTTCTTTTAATGTGCACGGGCGATATGGGCGCAGGGCAGAGAAGGAAATATGATGTTGAGGCGTGGTTTCCCGGTCAAAAAACGTATCGAGAGACACATTCTGATTCGTACTTCAACGACTTCCAGGCAAGAAGGCTCAACATTCGATATCGTGCAAAAGACGGAACACTAAAGTATGTATATACGTTGAACAATACGGTAGCGGCATCCCCACGTATCTGTGCGGCGATTATCGAGAATTACCAACAAGAAGATGGAAGTATCGCTGTACCCGAGATACTGCGACCGTTCATGGGGAAAGATAGAATCGTTCCGTTGGTAAAGTAGTGTATAACTCGCTACCGGATTTTTAAAGAAGTTCCTCATTTCCTCTATCGTGGGGAGCAAAGTAGATTTGAGCTCATTTCTCAGAAGAAAATAGGTTCGAGTTTTTTGTACCCCGTTGTAGAAGACCGAACCTTTGATATACTTCTTTCATGAAACAGCTTTTTCTCACCTCCAGCGTTCATGCCGTGGCTCACGACATCGCCAAAAGGGTGGACCTCTCAAAAAACAATAAACTCGTCTTTATTACCACACCCGCAGAACCAAAGGCAGAAAGAGGCGATCTCCAATGGCTAAGAAATGATAGACAAGCTCTTGTGGATGCGGGATTTGATGTAAGTGACTATACAATTACAGGAAAATCACAAGATCAACTTGAAACGGATTTGGCTCGCTTTGATTTTATTTATATGTCGGGTGGTGATACTTACTATTTGCTAGAAAAATCCCAAAAATCAGGATTTATATCTGTCGTAAACAACTTTGTGAGAAGCAGGGGGAAAATCTATATTGGAACGAGTGCTGGTTCTATCATTACTGGCGAAAAATGCCCCGACTACCTCGATATGAATTCTGCGAGTGGTTTGGAGAATACCGATGGATACGGTTTGGTGAACTTCACCATCTTGCCCCACTGGGGTTCCGATGATTTTAGAAAAAAATATTTGGGTAACCGTTTAGAAATTGCCTATAGAAAAAACCAAGTGCCTTTACTTTTACTCACCGATACACAGTATGTTCATGTTCAGGATGAGTGCATGAGCATCATTGATGTTCGGTGAAGTATTGTCGCATTTCCTCTGCTGCGGAGAACAGAGCGGGACGGGCTCACTACGCAGGACACCAGAGGTGTGTTAGAATAATGCGTTATG
>DATEVM010000008.1:0-3491 GCA_035281785.1 Patescibacteria group bacterium | reverse complement strand
GACCCGATTATTTCAATCAAAAACCTATCAAAACACTATAAGGTCTACAAAAAAGAGCCAGGTCTCAAAGGTTCTCTTAAGGCCCTTTTTTCTCGTTCCTACGAGACTGTGCGAGCCGTTGATGACATCACCTTTGAGATTAAACAGGGTGAGCTAGTAGGTTTTATCGGTCCGAACGGTGCTGGGAAAACAACTACTCTTAAAGTGCTCTCTGGACTCCTCTACCCCACCTCTGGTGAGGTTCAAGTGTTGGGATTTAACCCGTGGGACAGAAAAGCTGCATTCCAGAAGCAGTTTTCTTTGGTTATGGGTCAGAAAAACCAACTCTGGTGGGACCTTCCCGCCATGGAAAGCTTCCTTCTTAACAAGGCGATATACGAAATTCCTGATGATCAGTTCAAAAAAACACTGG
The DNA here is from genome assembly GCA_035281785.1 of Patescibacteria group bacterium. Taxonomy (GTDB): domain Bacteria; phylum Patescibacteriota; class Microgenomatia; order UBA1400; family UBA12028; genus DATEVM01. Next base: position 3,079 of record DATEVM010000008.1, on the reverse strand, counting down.
ATAGACTCGTTGACCTTTTAGATGTCCGTGATATTTTGCGCATACAAGTTCGCAAACTTTCATTGGGACAACGTATGAAATGCGAGTTGATCGCCGCACTTCTCCATAGCCCCAAAGTACTCTTTTTAGACGAACCAACAATTGGATTGGATGTTGTCATGCAAAAAGTCATGCGAGATTTCGTCCGTGATTACAATAAAGAGTTTGGTGCAACAATTATTCTTACAAGCCACTACATGGAAGACGTAAAAGAGCTCTGTAAGCGTGTCATTATTATTGACCATGGGAAGAAACTTTTTGATGGAGAGCTCGCGAACATTATTGATAAATATGCAAAGTATAAAATACTGTCTGCTGTTTTCACCGATCCTATTCCAAAAGAAGAGCTAGAAAAAATAGGTGAAATAAAAACATATGATCCCCCGCAGGTAACGTTGTTGGTTCCAAGAAAAGAGGCATCAAAGCGAGCGGCAAAACTACTGCAGCAGTATCAACTCGCCGATTTAAACATCGAAGAACCGTCTATTGAAGCAATTATTCGTGATGTGTTCCGCAATGGTTAGTAAACTACGCAAGTATTGGACCGTTATCACAACAACCTGGGCAAATGGATTTGCATACCCTCTTAGTTTTTGGATGTGGCGCTTTCGTCAGGTTATCCAAACAGTTGTTTCGCTTTCGCTATGGGAATCGCTATTTATTTCCTCAGGAACAATGTTCGGATATGATCGCGCGCAAATGCTTACGTATATCTTTGCAGCTAATATTGTCGGATTCATTGTTTTTGCGTCAAGAACTATTGATGTATCAAGCATTATTGACAGTGGTGATTTATCATTGTATTTGGTTCGTCCGGTGCAATTTTTCGTATACTGGTTTAGCAGAGATCTTGCGGATAAAGCACAAAACATCATATTTTCCACCGCAGAACTCACTGCGATCTACTTTATCTTCCGACCGCCACTCATTCTCCCCAACTCAATAACGCCGGTCGTACTTACGTGTATTGCGGTGTTGGGCGGCGTACTGCTCTACTATTTTGTGAACATGATTTTTGGATTTCTCGGTTTTTGGGCATCTGACGTTTGGGCGCCACGGTTTCTCTTTTTTACCGTCATGTTCTTTACTTCTGGAAGCTTATTTCCTCTCGATATTTTTCCGCAGCAAGTCGTGCGCATATTTTCCTACACACCTTTTCCGTATCTAGTATTTTTTCAAACAAAACTCTGGCTTTCTCAGCTCCCCCCAGACCAAATCGTTCGAGGTTTTTCTCTCATGATCCTATGGATAATTACCTGTGGCATTCTTGCAATTGGCATGTGGAAAAAAGGTATCGTTGATTACACTGCGGAGGGGCGATAGTGAACATACTTCGTGTCGTTCGCCGCTATTTCACTCTGTGGTTTCTCTTCGCTAAACATGAACTTCTTTTCCAGTTTTCATCAAAAAGCACCATGTTGTTTTTCTTTATCGGAAAACTTATTCGGTTTACCTCGTTAATGCTCATTCTTATTATGTTTCGACTGAACACAAAAGGGCTAGCTGGATACAGCATTGATGAGGTTATCGTGTTCTTTCTCACCTTTAACCTCATCGACATCATTTCACAAATGGTGTTTCGTGGAGTGTATTCGCTCAGCGGAAAAGTTCGTACCGGTGAGTTTGATTTCTTCCTTATGAGACCCGTTAATCCTCTATTCCGATCACTTACGGGGCAACCCGATTTTAACGACTTACTCATGTTTGTTCCGCTAATCGGTTTTACCGTATGGTACATATCGCGCGCGCTCCCAACTTTATCTATTGCCCACATTCTTCTCTATTTATTACTTTTGGGAAACGGTCTTATAATCGCAGCAGCATTTCATATTTTTGTTATTTGTATCGGTGTCGTATCAACAGAGGTTGACAATACAATCATGTTATACAGAGACCTTTCGCAAATGGGCAGGTTCCCCATGGAGATTTACCGAGAACCACTTCGGGGTATACTCACGTTTATTGTCCCAATTGGCATCATGATGGCCGTTCCCGCCAAGGCACTCTTAGGTCTGCTGTCTCCTCAAATTATTGTCATCTCATTCGCAATATCGATTACAATGTTTTTACTCGCACTTTTCGCTTGGGATCGATCGCTTAAAAGTTACGCATCCGCCTCGAGTTAATGTGCTACAATGCGACCGACTATGCCTAGTTACTACATCCATACTTTCGGCTGCCAATCCAACAAATCCGACTCTGAACGGGTTGCTGGTGATTATGAAGCCCGAGGATATACAGAGGCGAACCACTGGAAAAAAGCAGATGAGATTGTCGTGAATACATGTGCCATACGCGAACGCGCTGAGCACCGTGCCCGCGCGTTTATCCATCGGGTTGGCACGCATTTTGCAGAAGTCGGAAAGAAAAAACCCAAGATTATTCTGACCGGGTGCATGACTCACCACGGCGATACGAAATTGTACGAGATGATTCCCTTTCTTGATGAGATTCTCCCCATCAACGAGGTTGGATTTAATCAAGCTGCTGTCCGCAAGGATACAAAACACGCCTGGGTTCCTATCTCTGCAGGATGTAATTCTTTTTGTACGTACTGCATCGTTCCATACTCGCGTGGCCGAGAACAATCGCGGTCACTCAAAGAAATTCTTCTGGAGGTAAAAGATTTATCAAAGCGAGGGTTTACCGAGATAACGTTGCTGGGCCAAAATGTGAACTCGTGGGGACTAGAAAAGGTTGGTATCGGGTTTAGAAAATTGTTGCTTAGAAAAGATCATTCGTTTACTCGTAAGGATTTACCCTCAAATCAGTCACAATATTTAAAACCAAAAAAAACTCCTCCGTTTGTAAAACTCTTGCAAGAACTCAGCAAGATACAGGGGATTGAGATAATACGTTTTCTTACCAGCAACCCTTGGGATTTTCACGACGAACTCATTAACGAAATCGCGAAAAATAAAAAGATTGATCGATACATCCATCTTCCTGCTCAATCGGGAAGTAACGCCGTACTCTTTCGAATGAACCGCGGGTACACAAAAGAAGATTATCTTGATCTTGTTCGAAAATTGCACGAGCG
>DATEVM010000007.1:0-5270 GCA_035281785.1 Patescibacteria group bacterium | reverse complement strand
ACTCCGCTGTATACGATGCGCTGGTTCGTCTCGCACAAGACTTCAGCATGCGATATCAACTGGTTGATGGGCAGGGAAACTTCGGCTCTGTTGACGGCGACTCCGCCGCTGCCATGCGGTACACCGAAGCACGTCTTTCGAGAATCAGCGAAGAACTCCTTGCGGATATCGATAAGCAAACGGTCGACTTTACTGACAACTTTGACGGCTCACAGCAAGAACCAACCGTTCTTCCTGCGAAGTTTCCAAATCTATTGCTCATGGGTGCCGAAGGTATTGCCGTTGGTATGGCAACAAAAATCCCTCCACACAATCTGAATGAAGTCCTCACCGCAATGCTTTCCATGATCGAGAAGGGGAGTGTTGAGAAAAGCGAAAAAGAAAAAGTGCCGACAACTGAAGAGGGGTTACAGACAGCAAAACCGGAACTCCTTGCGGGTGAGTTCCAATCAGACATCACTATTGATGAAATCATGGAATACGTAAAAGGTCCGGACTTTCCAACGGGTGGCGTTATGTACGACTGGAATCAAATTAAAGAGGGGTATGCAACCGGTAAAGGAAAAATTGTTGTTCGTGCCGTCGCATCTATTGAAGAAGCAAAAAGCGGCAAGTACCAAATCATCATCACAGAACTCCCATACCAAGTGAACAAGGCAAAACTTGTTGCAAAAATTGCGCAACTTGTTCGCGATAAAAGAATTATTGGCATCAGCGATCTTCGCGATGAGTCGGACCGCGAAGGTCTTCGTGTTGTTGTCGACTTAAAAAAAGATGCTAAACCAAAGGCTGTGCTCAATAACTTGTATAAATACACAGAATTACAAACAAGTTTCCCCATGAACGTCGTTGCACTTAATGCCGAAGGCACCCCGCAACTTATGCACATAAAAACGGTGCTTATTGAATATATTCGGCACCGCCAACTCGTGGTTGTCCGCCGAAGCCAGTTTGAATTAAAGGCAGCGCGAGACCGCGCACATATTTTAGAAGGACTACTCATTGCGCTCGCACATCTTGATGATGTGATCGATACTATTCGCAAATCACCGGACAGCGACACCGCAAAAGAACGCCTGATGACGAAGTTTAAACTCTCGGAGCTCCAAGCCGTTGCCATCTTGGATATGCAGCTTCGCCGCCTCGCAGCACTTGAGCGACAAAAAATCGAAGACGAGTATAAGACCATCAAACAAATCATTAAAGATCTTTGTGTGCTTCTTTCAAATCCAAAACAAGTCCTCACTGTGATTACAAAAGAAGGCAAAGATACCATGGAACAGTTCGGCGACGAACGCAGAACAAAACTTCATAAAGGAAAAGTGGGCGAATTTAGCGAAGAAGATCTTATAGCGAATGAGCCTGCTATCATTACGATCACCGAATCCGGATATGTGAAACGCATGAGTCCCACTGTCTATCGCACGCAACAGCGTGGTGGCGTGGGTGTGACCGGTATGACCACCAAAGAAGAAGACGCAATCAAGATGATCATGATTGCAAACACGCATGACTCAATGCTTCTCCTTACAAATAAAGGTCGTGTCTTTAAACTAAAGGTCCACGAACTTCCGGAAAGCGGACGACAGGCAAAGGGGACCGCAATCGTAAACCTTATCAATCTTCAGGCAGAAGAGCGCCTGCAAACCGTTCTTACCATGAATGACAAAGATGTTGAGGGAAAGTTTATTGCTCTTGCCACACACAACGGACTCGTGAAAAAGACCAAGCTTGAAGATTACCAAAACATTCGTACCAACGGTATTATTGCCATCGTGTTGAAGGATGGTGACGAATTAGTGTGGGGAAAAGCGACGACAGGAAAAGATCACATGATGCTGATCACATACGAAGGAAAGTCCATCCGCTTCCCAGAACACGAAATCAAGGTAACGGCTCGGGATACGCAAGGCGTTCGTGCCATTATGCTGAAAGACAAAGATTATGTAGTGGGCGTGGAAGCTTTCCCGGCAAAATTTGATGTTGCAGAAGATAAGCGGAAGAAAATCTACCATCAACTCTTGCTTGTGACCGAAAACGGTATGGGTAAACGAACCGAGCTAAGCGAGTATCCAGTACAAAAACGGGCGGGACAAGGTGTAAAAGTTTCCGAGGTTACCAAAAAAACCGGCAATGTTACCGGAGCAATGATGGTTGAGAACACAACAGACGAAGTTGTGCTGACCACAAGCTCGGCACAAGTTATTAAGCTTCCGCTGAAAAATATACCTGTACTCACACGTCCAACGCAAGGAGTGATCCTGATGCGTTTCAGCGAAAAAAATGACAAGGTTGTTGCCGTCACGACAACTAAAAGAACGGTCGAAGAGGCAGAGTAAAGTGCCGTTTCCACAATCGCGGCTTCACCTGTTTTCATAAGTGCTATATGATCAATGTGTGGCGAAAGGAGTAGGTATGCAAACTCGCTCAAGTATGGTGTTATCTGTCATGATTGCGTTCGGAATCATCGCTGGTGTTATTGGAGTTACATATTTGAGTCGATTTGTTGGTCCGCTTCCATTCTCCGTCACGCAAACTACCACACAAAAGCAATCAACTTTTGATATAACCGGTGAAAGCACAGTGTCAACCGCACCAGACAAAGCCGTTGTGAGTCTTGGCATTACTGTGAATGAGCCAACAGTAAAACAAACACAAGATAAAGCAAACACAATCATAAATAGCATCAGCGCTGAGTTGGGAAAATTGGGTATTGAAAAGAAAGACATTAAAACAGAAAACTACAGCCTCTATCCAAATTACGACTACACAGCTGGTCAAAGAATACTTGGGTATAGCGTAAATGCAAGCTTAAGCGTAAGTCTGACTGATTTCTCAAAGTTGAACCAAGCTATCGACGCAGCCACGAGCGTTGGTGCAAACCAAATTGGCGGCATTTCCTTCACATTGAGTGATGAGAAAAAGAAGGATGTTGAAAATCAGGCAAGAAAAGAGGCTATTCAACGCGCAAAAGAAAAAGCAGAAACACTCGCTGGTTTGGCGGGCATGAGACTCGGAAAAATCGTAAATATTACCGAAACTCCCACATTTCGTGGGGGACCATATCCTATGATGCTCGATGCCGCAAAAGAAATGGGTGCAGGAGGGATTGCTGCACCTACGAATGTTGAACCAGGTTCAACAACATTTACATATGCCGTAACCATTAGTTACGAAACTTTATAGAATCATTTTCCTTCCAAACGAGCATTTGTTTGCGAGAAACAAGGGTACGTGTTGGGTCCCATGTTACGAGAAAACAAGATGTGAGTTATTCTTCTTTGCTGTGAAATTTTTCGTGAACTCTTTTCAACTCTGAACGAGTAACGTGTGTGTAGATTTGCGTTGTCGAGATATTTTTATGCCCCAACATCTCCTGCACATCACGCAAACCAGCTCCGTTAATCAGAAGATCTGTTGCAAACGAATGTCGAAGACCGTGCGGAGTAATCTTTATTGGCAAATGCGCTTTCCGGCAATACATATCAACAATGCGTTGCACAGATCTCGCGGTAAGTCTCATTTCCTCGCCGTCACTGGTGATATCGGACTTCTTTTTACTGTATCGAATAAACACCGGATTCCAAAAATCGTCTCTAGAATCGAGATATTTCTCAATCCATCTTGCGGAGTCATCGCTCAAAAAAACAACCCGCGGTTTTCGCCCTTTTCCAATCACCCCGAATTCTTTGCGCTTCGTATCAACCTGCTCTCGGTTCAATGACACAACCTCACTCACGCGCAGACCTGTGCTGAACATCAACTCCAACATTGCCTTGTCCCGAAGTCCTGTTTTAGAACTTATCAAAGGTTGACCTAATAGTCGGCGCACTTGATCGATCGTTAAAAATTTCATAGATCTGGACTCGCCTTTAGGAAGGTCGATTTTCTCCGGCGAAAGAACAGGAAGGTCGTTCTTTATCAGCCATTTGAAAAAAGAGCGAAGCGAAATAATGTGGTACGCCTGCGTTGTTCTTGACAGGGTCCTGTCATCCAATCCAACGAATTGTGAAAGGTAGACACGATATTTTTTTAATTCTTGTAAATGAAAGTTTTGTAAATCGGAAATCTTTGCATTTTCCAACCAATCACAAAATCTCTCGAGGTAATGAGCATAGTCACGAATCGTAAGTTTACTTAAATTTCGCTCAATATCGCAATGTTCCAAAAATTCCTTGCTGAGCTGTCGAGGACTAGTACTTTCCATATCGTTCTACCACTACCTTATAATAATAATTACAGATCGTTAGCAATCAACACCTCGAGACTGCTAATACCCGAATAATTCGCAAAGGTTTGATATATCAATCTTTTTTAGTTCGTCATCTCCAGATGTGTCCAGAGAAGCGAAAGAGGGGAGTATGCGTACCGAATACGCACAACCCTCCCAGAAAGTTATATGCAACTCGTCGCAAACGAGTGAAAGGAAGGGAAACCAACCTATTTCTACTATCCAGTATGCAGAAGCGTCCTCATATTGTCAATATTGTGCGACATAGGTAATAACATTGTGCGACATTGCTGAACGAACCAATCGCGCAAACCACACGAGGGGTACTATATAGTCACCTCGGACGGTAGCGATGAAATGATTCTTATACTATCGTCGACCAACGAGAAATCTGTTGCTACGTTGATATCCAATCAAAACGCTAAACAAGCACGTTCCAACTTCGACAAGAGGGCGGTTGGTAATTTGTCGTGACAAGCGACCTCATCGATCGAGATGCTAATTGCACTGTTTGCCAAGTTTACCAATAAGTCAGTAAAAAGCCCCAACCGCTTTACGAAACTTCAACACTTGCCGAACCACCAACATGCGTTATCCCACCAAGCTGTTCAAACAACCCGCATATACTGCAAACGCATTTAAACCGTGGATCTGTCATCCCGCGCACGGTTATATAACTACAACGGTTACGGCAGTGGAATGACAACTCAATGCACACGGCTTCGTACACAACGTTCCTGTAAACATCAAAGTGACCAAGAGTCAACCGTAAACCCACATTACTTAGAAAGTGTACCTAGAAACTATACCTTTCTCCCCGAAAACACATATGCTACCAGATGGAAAACTCGTACAATGCCGTTTTTTCGGCGATTCGGTTTTGAGGGCAATAATGACATCGTCTAAAAACGGATGGAAGGATCAAAATATACGGAACTATTCGGAAATGTGAATTGACCATTCGGGTTTATCTACAGATAGGTGCTTAGAGACATCTGCAATAAACAGGGGGGTGGCTAAAAAGGAGAATTAGGAGGAA
>DATEVM010000006.1:0-6806 GCA_035281785.1 Patescibacteria group bacterium | reverse complement strand
CAGCACTCGCTGCTTATTATACCGAATATTTCAATATAGTCACTGTTGCTTTTAACTCTAAAATCGGTAATTTATTCTCCTGAGATATTAAGACTTGAGATACTCTAAGCTTTTTCTGCCAACTCTCAAAGAAGATCCCGCCGATGCCGAGGTTGTTAGCCATAAGCTTATGGTTCGTGCCGGAATGATAAGAAAGGTTGCAGCGGGTATTTATAATTATCTTCCCCTCGGGCTTCGTTCAATAAGAAAATTTGAAAACATAGTCAGGGAAGAGATGAATAGGGCAGGGGCTATAGAGCTTCTTATGCCTTTTGTTCTTCCAGGCGAAATGTGGAAGGAAAGCGGAAGGTGGGAAAAATATGGAAGAGACCTTTTAAGATTTAAAGATAGAGCAGAAAGGGAATTCTGTCTCGGTCCTACGCACGAAGAGATTATAACGGATATAGTTCGAAAAGAGGTTAGGTCTTATAAGCAGCTTCCCCTTACTCTATATCAGATTCAAATGAAATTCAGAGACGAAATACGTCCCCGTTTCGGAGTAATGCGTGCAAGGGAATTTATCATGAAGGATGCTTACAGCTTTGATGCGGATAACGAAGGGGCGGATAAGTCCTATTGGGCAATGTATAACGCATACTGCAAAATCTTTGAAAGATGTGGGTTGGAGTTCCGACCAGTGCTTGCAGATACTGGAAACATTGGTGGAAATTTCTCACATGAATTTATGGTTCTTGCTCCTACGGGCGAGGATGTAATTATGAGCTGCAACAGGTGTGAATATGCAGCAAACCTCGAGTTTGCTGAGATAGGAGATGGAGAAGAACGTGAAAGAACTATGGAAAGAGATAACGAAGAGAAAGCGGTTCAGGAGGTTCATACACCGGGGTTAAAAACGGTGGAGCAGGTAGCGTCTTTCTTAAAAGTTGACCCAGGTAGTTTAATAAAAACTCTGATAATCGAGACTGATAACGAGCCCGTTGCTGCACTTGTGAGAGGTGACCATGAACTGAGTTTGGTCAAACTTAAAAAAGCAATCGGTGCCGAAATAGTTGAATTTGCTACACCTAAAAGAATAGAAGAGCTCACTATTGGTCCTCTAGGATTTAGTGGTCCCGTGGGAATCAAGCTAAAAATCATTGCTGATAGGTCAATTAAAAACATAAAAAATGCGGTCACAGGAGCGAATAAAGGGAATTATCACTTAATTAATGTAAACCTCGAAAGAGACTTTCTGATAAATCAATTCGCTGATATTAGGGTAGCGTCAGATGGAGACTTGTGCCCAAGATGTACGGATGGTGTTCTCCGCTCAAGCAGAGGAATCGAAGTGGGTCACGTTTTTAAACTCGGCACAAAGTACAGTGAAAGCATGAATGCAACATTTGTTGATGCAAATGGTAAAGAAAGGTTTTTAATAATGGGATGCTATGGAATAGGAATCGGTCGCACGGTTGCTGCTGCGATCGAACAAAATTATGATGAGAATGGGATCGTTCTTCCACTTTCACTTTCACCTTATGAAGTTGTGGTTTTACCGCTAAATATGAAAGACACACAAATAAAAGGTGTGGCAGAGGATATTTATAGAAAGCTGAGTGACCTTGGAGTTGAAGTGCTTATTGACGATAGAGAGGAGAGTGCTGGAATTAAGTTTAAGGATGCAGACCTGATTGGAATTCCCATTCATGTCACAGTCGGACCGAAAACCCTAAAAGAAGGTGCTGTAGAGATAAAGCTTCGAAAGGGTGGAATTTCTAAGAAGGTAAAGATTGCTGAAGTTGAAAAGGAAATCGAATCTATCTTAAATACAAAATGAGTCTTAACCACGAATTGGCACAAATGGACGCGAATGAAAAAACAGGATTCATGATACAAAGATGCAAGATGCGGGATGTACGTAAAAACTTTCATGCATCATGAATCATGTATCGTGCATCATTTTTATTGGTGTAAATCTGTGTTCATCCGTGGCTAAATGCTTTTTATCAAAACATGTCTAAACTCAATCTCAAACCCGAAGACCGAATTATTGTAGCCTTGGATTTTCCTGAGTTTAAAGAAGCTAAAAGCTGGATCGAAAGGCTAAAGGGAAAGGTTAAAACATTTAAAGTGGGACCCATTCTCTTTTTAAACTCAGGCCCAGTGGGCCTTAAGGAATTTATTAACAATGGCGCAGAAATTTTTCTTGACCTAAAATTTCATGACATACCTTCAACGGTTGAGAAGTCTTCTAGACAGGTAGTTTGGTATGGAACCAAGATGTTTACCATCCACGCACTAGGTGGGTTTGAGATGATGAAAAAGACGGTAGAAGCAGTTAAAGAAGAATCTGAAAAGCTATCAAAACCTAAACCACTTATACTTGCGGTAACTATCCTAACAAGTCAAAGCGAAGAAAGCCTAAAACAGATCGGCATAACTAGCTCATCCCAAGATGCAGTGCTAAGACTAGCCACACTTGCAGATAAAGCCGGAGTGGATGGACTCGTCGCTTCAGGAAGGGAAGTAGAGATTCTAAGAAAAGAATTTGGAGATAGATTTACTCTGGTAGTTCCGGGAATACGCACCGGGACAAGCGTTCATGACCACCTAAGAGCAGTAACACCTGCCGAAGCTATTTCTCTAGGTGCGGATTATCTAGTAATAGGACGTGCTATAACGGAAGCAAAAAACTCACAAGCAGTGCTGGATAAGATCATCCTCTCTTTATCTTCGTCGAGGATTTGAGCCTAGCGATTAGCTTTATCCGCAATTCTAATGGTTAACCACTTTCTTTAATCATTCGTTCATATTCGTCGTGAGTGCCAATCCAGACCCATATAAAATCTTCACCATCTTCAACAGCAAGCGCTCTATAATTGATGCCAGCTCTAACCGACCAAAACTTACCAACTTTCTTAAAATGGAGCGATGGATGCCAAGGGTTTGTTTTGAGTAACTGAAAGTTCCGTTTCGCTATCTCTTGAACAGGCACAGGAAGCTTCTCGAAGCATTTCCAGAAGCGAGCCGTTGTCCGATGCATTTAGAGTTCCTTGAGCTTCCCCTTCGCCTTTTCTTCGAGGGCTTCTTTGATCAGGAAATCCAATCTTCCTGATTTTGAGTCCTCCTCGATTTGTCTATCCCATTTTTCCCAGTCCTTTTCCGAAAACCACTGCCTTAACTGAACGTAATCCTCCTCTGGAAGAGCCTCGATAGCCACCTTAATTTCATCTACTTTTGACATTTGGGCGGCCTCCTTATTTTCCTGTGGCCTATATCCGAGTTTTCTACTCGAATTACTAAGAATTATACCATATGTATGCCTGTGATCCCACGGCCTCTAAGTGCAAGTAGCTGATCCGTTGTTCTATTATTTGCAGTACGTGCTGATAGAGCCGGAGTTAACGGACTTGTCGCTTCGGGCAAAGAATTTGGAGATAGATTTATTCTTGTTGTCCCTGAAATACGCACCGGGACAAGCATTGACGACCATTCAAGAGCAGTAACACCTTCCGAAGCTGTTTCCCTAGGTGCTGTTTATCTTGTAATAGGACGAGCTATAACAGAAGCGGAAAACCCCGAAGCGGTGATTGATGAAATTATTCTTATTATATCTTAGTCAAGAATTTAAACCCAACGGCTGACTAAATTTCATCCGCTTGTTCTACTCGGGAATGTCCAGCGCAATACGTAGAGCCTGATCGAGAGCCTCTATTTTCGATGGAGGCAGTGTGCCGACGTAATGCGTTAGAGCCGATTTCGGTAGACTAACCAATTCATCACAGTGGATACTGCTGTCGTGTTTAAGACCTCCTCTTACACCCACCAATACCTGAGTAGACAACCCATCGTGTGTTGAATATATAGGAGCACAGATGACAGTGGAAAAGCGTCGATCGATTAGGACTTGACGGCTGACTACTACAAATACCCTCTGTTTTCTTGAGTCTCTGGCTGAAGGGTGAGCGACGCGATAGAGTTCACCACCTTTCACGAAATCACCTGATAGGACAATACGTCAATGGCTTCTTGATTGAGGCGTTCGGCTTCTCGATTGAGAATGGCGAGGTCTTTGGCATTTTGCTCTTCTCGGAATACCTGAGCGATAAAGGCGCGAATAGCCGACTCGATGAAATCAGAGCGATTCTTGAACTGTGCTGACCGTTGATCGATGGCTTCGAGAAGGTCTTCTGAGAGTGTGATAGAGGTCTTGACTTTCATACCACGAATATACTCCAATTTGGATTACTTTCCAATAACTACTCTTGCTCGTTGCCCGATAATCAGTGTGAGGCAACAATCGAGTAAAGATCGAGTTTACAGGGTCAACCATTGACAACCATTCAAGAGAAGTAATCCCCTGTCGATGCTGTTTCTATTGGCGCGGATTATCTCGTAATAGGACGCGCTCTAACGTGGCGCATCACCGGCCGCCGGAACGCGCAGCGTGTAGGCGGTCCGCTGTGCATGCGCATGTTAAATGCCTATTGATTTCGATCTTGCAAGAACTCGAATTTCCTTGTTCTTAAGCTACTAGAAGATGTTGCGATCTCCAGTCTTGTATATTTCTCGATCATTTCAGCAACCTTATTTATTTGCACGATCTCTAAGTGCGATAGATAGTACCGCCTCGTCCTCAAGCATTTAACTATTAATTGGATGGCGCGTCAATTGAAACACGCCACCTGCGCTAGATATTTTCGGGCTGCCGTTGCCGCGGTCTTATTTGAAAGCTACGCCGTGAGGGCGTGCGGGTCCACTGGCGACCGCTTTATTAAAATCAAGCTGAAACCCGGAATCCAGCATGAGATCATTGGCGGTCACCTTCGCTACATGAATCTTGTGGTCGCCCTCAGCATGGACTTTCCCAGCCTCGTCCTCGTTCAAGAAATAATCCGTAATGACCAGACGCCTTTCGTCTTCTGTAAGCGCAAGATAGTGAGGCCCCGAATTCGCTCCCAAATCCAGAACCTTCAAAACCTTCGGCTGCTCGGGATTCGAGGTATCAAACATGACTACCTTGCCGGCCATATTCATTGTCACGAATAGCCTCTTTCCATCTTTCGTCATGCGCATGAGTTGAGGCCAGCCGCCCTTAGCAATTGAGTTGAAGTCAAAGACAGGCTTCGCTGTTCCCGCTTGAGTATCAAGCAAATAAAGTTGACCAGCACTCATTCCCGCCGTGTAGCCGCGACCTTTCCCGTCACCAGGAATTAAGCGCACGTCAATGGTTCCGCCGGCACCGGGCATCTTGATCGTGCGGACAATTGTTCTGTCCTTGAAATTCCACACTCTCACGCTGCCACGCAACTCTAAATCTCCTGGCACGGCATGCAATGTTGACGACGGACAGATGAAATCGCTGGTGACCATTAGATTCATTTCCGGGCGAACTGAGATACCATGAGGGTTAAAACCATCATCGGGAGGCGCTTTAGGATATTCGGCCACCAGCTTTAAGTCTTTTCCAAACTCTGCAATTCTTCCCGGATGATGTCCTTGTGCTCCGCCCATCATCGTCACGAGAAAACCCCCGTCAGCCAGCGGATAAAACTCGTCCGCGATCGCAGACTGGAGCGGATCAGCCGCAGAGATGAACTTGGGCGTGCCAGCATTGGACACGTCAAAGAAGAAGACTTCCTTTTGTCCTTTCAAAACGCTTAACAGTCCGCCGCAAGCCAGCACACGGCCATCGCGCGAGAGTCCCACATGATGAGGCTCGTTCCAAGTTGTTCCAGTCCCAGTCAATGGCGCGGTCGTGATTACCTTTCCGTAATCAGCCGACTTTTCATCAAAGTTTACGACCGCAAGAAAGTCCGGGCTTTTACGCGCCTGATCGCCTGCCCAAACAAACAGGTATTTTTCGGTCTTAGCTGCCAGCGGATCAGAAAGATTCCCCTGCGAAACATTTCTCTTGCCTAGAAAGTATAGGCCTCCTACAACCAGGAGTACGCCAAGCGTCAAGTACATTGCCTTGTTAAGTTTCAACCAGGTCATCGTCTTTTCCCTCCTTCGAGATAGATGTGGTTACTACAAAGCCGCTCGGTATTCTACAACAGCCATCCAACGGCGGCGCGGCGTTAGTCAGCCCTGCGGCCGAATTCCCACAACAATCGCAGCCTTTGGCGGGCTCGTAGTCTACAACGCCGCCCCTCTTGTCCATCTCTACCCGGCAGCACTGCAAAAGGATTTCGCGAAGCATTTTGCGCGCCCGCTGGACTCGCGATTTAGCTCCAGACAGCGACAGCCCCCCCCTCGATGCGATCTCTTTCTGCGTCAAGCCCTCAAACTCTGCGAGGGTTAGTGCCTGACGGTACCCCACGGGAAGCTCGTCGAGAAGCAGCAGCAAGCAACACGCCAGTTCTTGCTCGGCACGATTGTCTCCACCGACTTTCTCGCTGATCAGATCCTCCAGCAACTGCTCCAACGGCTTTTGCGATCGGTAGTAGTCCACGAGCGCGTTGCGGGTGATCTGATACAACCACGGCCGCAACTTGCCGAGGTCTTTCAGGTCCTCCCGGTGAGTGTAGGCCTTGATGAAGACATCGTGCACGATGTCTTCGGCGACGGCTTTGTCCCGCACTCACTTGAGGACGAAGACTAAAAGTTCCGCACGATACGTTTGCCAAATCTGGGCCTCTTTGCTTTCTGGAAACGCTCTCATAGACTTCACCGGCAACCGCATATTCCTGGTTCTGAAGTGCCACAGCACACGGCTTTCTCGCCAGGCGCGCAACACGTCACTTGGTCTGTCGAAGGGCAGCAGGATTCAGTTCCTGCGGGTTGTTTGGCAGACTTGCTCGTGAAGAAACGACGCAAGTTCTCCG
>DATEVM010000005.1:0-3079 GCA_035281785.1 Patescibacteria group bacterium | reverse complement strand
AGTACATCTGGCGTATGATCATACTCCGGGTTCGGCTGCCACTTTCCTTGATCATAATCCCGTAGTTTTTCTAGCGTGGTCATAAACGGATTGATGTACTGTTGCGCAACCGCACCGTCCATCGACTCATCTTTTTCCGCTTTTTCTCCCACACGTTTTGCTAGATCTCGAAGAGAGGCTTCGTATTGCTCTGAGAGGACTTGTTCGTGTTCCATTTCACCTCCTTTCTTCTACCACCGTGTGCGTCCAGCAGGATTCGAACCTGCGACCCCCTGCTTAGAAGGCAAGTGCTCTATCCACCTGAGCTATGGACGCGTTATCGCAATTGTACATGAGGTGGGGAGAAATGCAAAAAAGTTAAAAGCCGACAGCCGAAAGAGATGTCTTTAGTTCTTCAATGCTTTTGGATACATCGTCTTCAGCGCGATGACCACCTTCGAATAACGACACATGCAAACGAGCGTGTATATCTTGACCTAAATGGAGATTGAGCACTTTATGAAGATCGTCTATTCCATGTGTCTTCAGAAAATAGCGAATTTCGTAATATTCAGTATCAGAGGCACATACAACAAGATCGTGCTCACGAATTGACGACTCGCTTGCTGTTTGGTTCTTTTTCAGTTGCATGACACTCAACACATGAGCATTTGGATATCCCATCTCATCCAGTGCGCGTGCAATATATTTCGATCGAGTGCTCCCGTGCCAACACACACATAAAATCTTCGCATCTTTTCGTATGTGCTCCATGTCATCGTGCTGAAACTCTGCTGAACCCGGATTTACCATATTGAACCACCTTACCCTGAGTAGGTGACGTGTATTACGTCGAATCTTTTTTCAACTCCTCGCCAATAAATCCGTCCTGCTGTAGCTTCCAAAGCTTATGGTAAATTCCACTCTGTTTTTTAATCAATTCTTGATGCGTAACCATTTCAACAATCCTACCCTTATCAATCACCACAATACGATCGGCGCGCATAATTGTAGATAAGCGGTGGGCAATAATAATGCTTGTTCTTGGGTTTTTGGGATCTTTCGCGATTCCCCAAAAAGCTTCTTGAATAGCGCGTTCTGACTCTGAATCCAAAGAGCTCGTCGCTTCATCAAACACAATAATCTTTGGTTGTTCGAGTAAGAGGCGAGCGATTGCCAAGCGCTGTCGCTGACCGCCGGATAACTTAATCCCACGCTCACCAACAATAGTCTTTAAGCCGTCTGGAAGTTTGTGTACAAATTCATCAAGTTTTGCCATCTGTAGCACGTGATCAATCTCCTGCGTTTCAGCAAGTGGACGAGCGTATCGCACATTAAATTCAATCGTGTTATTAAACATAAGCGGATCCTGCGGCACGATACCAACCAAGTTACGCACATATGTCTTGGCCATATCGGTAATGTTGACGCCGTCAATCAGTACTCGACCGGCCGTTGGATCAAAGAAACGCATTAACAGCTTGGTTATCGTTGTCTTTCCAGCCCCAGAATACCCAACAAGCGCCACCGACTCACCGGGGGCAATTTCAAGAGAAAAATCCTCAAGCACACCCTCGCCGTTCTGATATGAAAATGCGACGTGGTCAAACACCACGCCACCACGAACTTGCTTGATCTCCATAGGATGCTCCGGATCTTTCACTTCAATTTTTTCGTCCAGTAGCGCAAGATATGCTTCTAAATCCGAGTATCGTTTTGCCAGCTCACGGATCGTAAAGAGAATGTTGATTAATCGGGGAAACAAGAATAGAGAAAAAGAGCTTACGAGGAGAAAGTTAGGGAACGATAGTGCCCCAGATTGTACATCCAACACCGACAATGCCATCACCGTCGCTAAGGAAACAAGCGCTAAATTTCCTACAAAAATGTCAAAGTAGCGAAAGGTGCCAAAATAATCAACGAGTCTGCCATACCAGGATCCTAACAATTTCTGAAACCGCTGCTGTTCGTAGTGTTCCTGAGCAAAATACTTCACGGTGTCAAAGTTCATCAAGTTGTCAACACGAACGCCGGACACCTCATCGTCTATTTCGCTAAAACGCCTACGATACTTTATGTTGATTCGCACTAAAAAAATCGAGACCAATACGCTGAGAATCGTGACGCCAGCACCCACCAAGACATACTTTGACTGTAGCGTTGCAAACGTTCCTAACATGAGCAAAAACACGAATAGGGTAGAGTAGATCTCGCGATTAATGAGATGGTAAAACCCAAAATATGCTTCATCCCCGCGACGCATAATACTCATCAATTTTCCTGAGCTTTTATTGAGGTGGTATGCAAAATCGAGATCGTGAAGGTGTTTTAAAATAGCAGCCTGAAGGTCAATGGAGACCTGCGTCATTCCCTTATCGCCAATAAAATACGCAAACGATAACACCATGTTCCCCGCAACAAGGGTTCCGCCAAAAATCAACACGGTTTGAAACGCTTTTTGATAGTCGTTCAACTGCACGAACTCAGTCACCCATTTTACAAAAAATGGCTGGAGATTGGAAAGTAATACACCAATAGTAAAAAGTGTCATGAACGCAAAAAAGTTCAGTTTGTCGCGCAGGATATATCGATAAAATGTTGTAATCGTACGTTTCATTATTATCTATTCTACATCTGAGAGAGAAAGTTTTCTTAGAGTAATACGTCACTTTTTTACAAACAACCGCATGTCGCCTGGAAAAATAAGGTGTTATCGTTCAAAAACATGTGCTACTGAGCGGGTAAGGGGAATCGGACCCCTGTATACAGTTTGGAAAACTGTCGCTCTACCATTGAGCTATACCCGCGAGGTAAAAAACCGAAGCTCTTCTCCTAGTTTTCCTTTTATATTGTACCAAAGTGTGAACAAATTATGGTTCAGTATCGAGCAGACTGTCAAATGCGCGCCAAACAATAAAGTTATGCATGGCGTCATCAAGAGCTTTTAGTTCAGACTTCTTGAGTCGACGATGAAGATTATTGGGAAGTCGCCCGTTTGCACTCGTAAGAAGCTTCTTTATGTATTCCGGGGAAAGCGATCCACCATCGGGCGATACAGCTTCTCCCATCGCCTTCACAATAGCTTCGGCAGTGGCGTGCG
>DATEVM010000004.1:0-13553 GCA_035281785.1 Patescibacteria group bacterium | reverse complement strand
AAACTCAATCTGTCCGCGAATCAAATCATCCCAGGCTGTTTTTCCTTCATTCGGCATCTTGAGACGGACAACATGACGTTCTGCTTGTGCGCGCTTCTTTGCTTCCGCGGGATCAATCTTTGAACACCGGCCATCATACATCGGCACTTTCCCCTGAACCTGCTGTTCTTTGCGCACAACCTCCAACTCCTCCGGTTTGCAAAAACAGTAATACGCGTGACCTTTTTCAATTAACTCTTGAGCATATTTTTTGTACGTTTCTAACCGCTCTGACTGCTTATATGGAGCGAATGGACCACCAACATCAACACCTTCATCGTGCGGAATACCTAGCCATTTGAGCGCATCATAAATGATTTGTTCTGCACCCTCAACAAAGCGCTGTCTGTCGGTGTCTTCGATTCGAATAATGAACTTTCCACTGTGCATCTTGGCAAACGCATAGTTAAAAAGTGCGATGTATGCGGTTCCAACATGGGCAATACCTGTTGGGGACGGAGCAATGCGTGTTCTTACCGTTTTTAGCATAGCGATATCTTATCACCTTGTTTTATGACGTACACCGTTTCTAGGAGGTCTGCTATCATAGGGCTATGGTTGTTGAAACACCCCAGCCAAAAAAGCCATCTGGCCCAAACTTAAGCGATGTGGCGTTCGGAGCTCGCCTCCTTATAAAATATGGTGCAATCTTTTTGGTCTTTCTCATGATTGGTCGCATCGTTCTAAACATGACCGTTACTCTGTACATGACATTGAATCCACCAAAGCCCCCCGGACCCACCTATGGCTTTGGCACACTCCCACCGGTAAAGTTTCCAGAAATCGCGCCAGTTGTTCAATCGTACGAACTCCAAACAAGAACTGGTACATTACCGTTGCTGGAAACACAGCTTCCAGTCTTCTTTATGCCGCTGCAGACAATCGGTCTTTTGTCCCTTGATGAGGCAAAGCGTGAAGCCGCTGCTCTTGGGTTTGTTTTTGCTCCAGAACAAACCTCACCAACCATTTATCGATGGAGGAAGTCATCACCCCTTCCGGCAACGCTAGACATTGATATCGTAAGTAAGTCTTTCACACTGAAGGTAGACTGGACAAGCGACCCTGGATTCTTAAGTGATAAAAGCCTCCCACAACAAGCCTTCACTATTACCAACACTCGCGAAACACTGCAAGAGGCTGATCTATTAGCTCCAGATATTGCTACCAGCGATGCTAGAGTAGGTTTCCTAAAAGCATCGGGCCTCGCATATGCGCCAGCCGTTAGTTTTTCCGAGGCTGACTTTATTCAAGTTGACGTTTTCCGACTTCCAATTCGACAACGCTATCCCATTCTCGGCCCGAGTCCTTCTAAAGGAAACGCGCGATTCATCTTCTCCGGAAAGCGTGAGGCGGGGATTAATGTTGTTGAGGCAAGTTATTACCATGCACCAATTGAATATGAACGATTTGAAACATACGGTCTTATCTCGCCACAACAGGCGTGGCAGATGATGCAAAATGGACAAGGATTTGTGGCAAACATCGATGAAGGAGTTACGCACGCCATCGTCCGTAATGTTTCGCTTGCATACTACGACTCAGAAACACCACAAAATTACCTTCAACCTGTGTACGTCTTTACCGGCGATCAGAACTTTTATGGATATGTGCCGGCTGTTCTCCCGCCAAGCCAATCTTCTAAGCTGTAATGCTTCCATTTGTGCTGTCCAAATGCCCACGAAATAAGCTGGGCACTTTCGCCAAATCGGTCTTCGCTTCCTAGTACCACAGTGATCACGCTATGCCCATTCCGCATAGTTTTTGTAATAAGACATTCACCCGCCTCGGTTGTCCAACCAGTCTTCACACCCTCAACACCCGGCACTACTCCCAACAACTTATTTGTTGTTTCTAACTCGTGCGTAAATCGCCCATCAACGTCACTAATAATAAGTTTTTGCGTTGCCACCGTTTGACTGACGAAAGGGTGTTTTAATGCCTCTTTTGTGAGGGTTGCCATATCACGAACCGTTGTAAGATGTCCCTCCTGTTCGACTCCAGATACATTTCGATAGGTTGTATTGTTCATGTGGAGCTGTCTCGCCTTTTCATTCATCTTTTGCACAAATCCGTCGTACCCCGCTGGGTATGAACGGGCAAGTGCAAACGCTGCATCGTTTCCACTTGCAATTAACAATCCTTTTAAGAGATTTTGAACCGAAATGCGTTCACCACGCTGTAAGTGAATCGTGTTTCCTATAGCGTCACTTTCTTCCGTGATTTCTAACACGGCGTCCAATGGATATGAGTCTAACGCAACAAGTGCAGTCATCAATTTGGTGAGCGAGGCAGGGTAAAGTTGTGTATCAGGATTCTTCGCATACAGGATAGCTCCCGATTCTTGGTCGATAACAATAGCCCCCTTTGCTGTAAGTTGTGGACGTTGTATCGATACAGCAACAGGAACGGTAGCTTCTGTGGGTATGGTGAATGGCGGTGGAAATATCGGTTTCGCAAATGGACGCAGATGATACTGTTGAATTTGATTGAATCCCGGCACAAAAAGCAGGAGAGTAACAAACGCAATAACGCTCCACTTTGTTTGCGATCTCATGCATCCATTATTACAAAGAGAAACGATCTATGCATGACCAACCTCAAAGCAAAAAACAGTTCACCTTTACAACGCAGCTTCGTTTTTCTTTTGCTTTCTTATTTCTAGTCCAAGCTCCTTGAGTTGCTCTTCACTCACCGGAGATGGCGCGTCCATCACAGCTGTACGACCCGTTGACGTCATTGGAAACGCGATGACTTCTTTTAATGAAGATTCGCCGGCCAGCAACATAATCAGGCGGTCTATACCAAGTGCTATACCACCGTGTGGTGGAGTTCCCGTACGGAACGCCTCCAGCATGTGGCCCGTGCTTTCCTCAATTTCGGCGTCGGTATATCCCATGATCTTCATGGTTGCTCGCAGTACATCCGGATCGTGAGCGCGGATGCTTCCGCCACCTGCTTCGTAGCCATTGCACACCAAGTCGTATTGAGCAGTGACAATCTTGTCAACATTCTCACCCTTCAAGTGCCATTCCACGTGCTCTGGAACTGGGGTGCTGAACGGATTGTGCGTAAAGGTCCATCCGCTTTTTCCATCACGAACCTCTGCGATATCCGCTTTATCCACTTTCTTAAAGAATGGGAAGTTCACAACCCACGCAAATGCGAGTTTTCCCTGCTTCTTTTCTTCGTCGGTACGAATATCAAACTTGTCTGCTCCATATTTTGATATTGCATCTTTGTAGTCGATGACTGGGAATGTTTCATCCTTCAACACGCCACCAACCGCCTTCACCGCTTCTTTCACAACAGCCTCAACCGTTGCCATAACATCCTTCATCTCAACAAAACTCATTTCCACATCGAGCTGCGTAAACTCGAACCCACGGTCTGCTCGAAGGTCTTCGTCCCGAATACACCGTGCGACTTGGAAATATCGCTCCACTCCAGCTGTCATCAATAATTGCTTGTACTGCTGTGGACTTTGAGGAAGCGCATAAAACTTTCCAGGTTGAAAACGTGACGGAACTAAAAAGTCACGAGCACCCTCCTTTGTCGACTTCGTAAGCATGGGTGTTTCAACCTCGACAAACGTTCGTTGGTACAACGCGTCGCGAAGCGCGCGAATAAACGAGGACCGCATCTCAATAATGTTGTGCATACGCGCACGACGAAGATCGAGATATCGGTAACGCAACCGAACTTCCTCGCCTATATCGCGACCATCACCCTCAACTTGAATTGGCAGCTCGGCGGCCTTACCCAAAATCTTATACTCCTGCACCTCTATCTCGACAAAGCCTGTTGGGAGATCTTTGTTGACCATTTTTTCCGGTCGTTGCTTTACTAACCCGGTAATCTCTACCACAGACTCCACAGAAAGTTCTCCCATCTTTTGAAACCCAACACACTGCACAATTCCAGTACGGTCTCGAAGGTCTATAAAGGTTAGTTTTCCGTGGTCACGTTTTGTGGCAACCCACCCCTTAAGAGTGAGCGTCTCGCCAATTTTTTGTGTTGTCTCAAGAATCATGGTTCGTTCCATAGTTCCTCCTTCTAACATTGTTCTTTTCCATCCATGTTTTCAGGATGGAATAAATCCTAAAAGAGCATAAAAAAAGCACGATGCCCTTCCGTCTGGAAAGGGTCTTCGTGCCTGAAGACGGTGCCACCTTCTCGTATCTTATTCCAGCTGTCACGGGCATACCCGGTCCACTTTTGTCGGACACAACTACCCTGGTGTCAACAGGATTAGACGCTGCATTAAACTTGGAGACAGTGTACCTGAAAAGTAGATTCTTGACAAGAAGGCATCTATATCCATATAATGCCTAAAGTTTATGAACATGTATTGGCACTCTATTACCATTAAGCAATGCAACTTTGTCCTTCGCGGACAAGGAGGTTTGGTGGAATAGAGATGTAACACATCAGAAAGCAGAAAAATAAAAACCAAACCTCCGAAAAGAACCGGGGGTTTTTTGTTATGAAGAAGTAAAAAAGAAAAGTAATTAGCAATATGCTAAGCCCGAAAAACATGAACGGGCCAAACATATAGAAAGAAAGGAGCGCGAACCACTATGGAAAAAAACATGGCTCGAGCACTCCGTCCAGATAGCTTGTGGAGGTGGCAGGAAGAAACATCCAACACCGATACAAAAAATGCGCAACAGTATGTGAAAGACATGCTTCGCATGCAGGCTTCGATGTTTCGAAAACACGAACGTACGGAAAAACAGATCGCATAAAATAACACATTGAATTTCCCCGCGGCAGAGCCGCGGGAAATACTAATTGAAAGAATAGTATGTCGAAAACAGAAACGTTATCTAATGAAGCTGTGTATGCCGCTATGCAGGAAGTTCGGACCCTACTTGCACAAGGGGAGGTTGGGACTGTGGTGGCGCGAGCACAACGAGATCCCATTTTTGATGCAGCTCTTACAATGGTAAGTGAGCGGAATACACGAATAATGGCTGAGCAGGCAAAAAAGTATGATCTCACACGAGGCTTGATCAATTAAAGGAATTCGTTCATAATACACGATACCTAATTAGGCGTATATATGGCTCCATATGAAGCGTTGAAACAATCCGGCGAAGTCAATGAACTCCTTCCAACAAAAGAGGGGTGCTTGAAGTTGTACTGTGCTAATTGTCAGAGAACCGTTGCAGTGGACCTTCCCGATGCAGTTGCGGCAAATCTCGCAAAAAAACAACACGCAAGGAATTCGAGAAACGGTTGTCAAAGCTATCATATTTCCCATGAGACACAACATACATCGAGGATTTAATAATCCCACACGTAAAGCGATGCAACGGAACTTACTCTCGCATATCAATAATGCGCACATCAACCGATTGCTTGTCTTTCCAAGTATTCAGTTTCACTTCTCCAATACATGAAACTTGTTTTCCAAGGAAGCTCTGGAGATCTGCGGCACGTTTTCCAAACCACATGCCAAAAAAATGAGTTCCTTCTTTTGTGAGAAAAGATATCTTCGTATGTTCCTGCAGTTTACCAACTTCGCGAATTTCAACAACCTTCATGGATTCTAGGAGAAACGATGGCCTTGTATTTTGAGAACCAAACGGAGCAAGATTATCAATTGTTTTTGTTGTCTTCACGGTAAGAAGCTCTGGAAGAAGCAGGCAGTCAACAGACAGCGTAGGTGTTAATTGTTCTTTCTGAATGATCACTCGAGCGAGTTTTTGAATCTTTTGTGTAAATGTCTTAATTCGTTCTGGAAGTAACGAAAAACCGGCAGCCATAGGATGACCACCAACATCTAACAATTCTTCCTGTACTAGTCGAAGTACCTCGGTTACATTAATGCCCGGTAGAGAACGGGCGCTACCCTTCGCTGATGTACCGCTTCGAGAAATCACAACGGCAGGTTTTGAAAATTCCTCTACCAATTTTCCGGCAACTAACCCAATAACACCCTCGTGATACTCGGCGCTTTCAACAATAATGATGTGTTCTTGTTGCTGGTCTTTGGCGAGTCGTATCGCATGCTCAACCATATCGGACGTCAATTGTTGTCTATTTACGTTCATCGATTGCACGATCGTCGCATATTTCGACGCCTGTTCAAGTTTCCTGCTGCAAATCATGCGCAACGCGTCCATCGCCTCTCCGATTCTCCCCATCGCATTAATACGCGGCGCAATCACATAATTAATTGTCGTTTCATCGATCTGTGTTGGATCGACTCTTGCGATATCCAGTAAAAAACGAAGACCAACTCTTGTTGTTTCTCGTAAAGCTCGGATGCCATACAAGGCAAAGCTTCTATTTGCTCCATGAAGAGGAACTTGATCGGCAATCGTTGCAATACCGCAAAGATCAAGAAGTGTTGCAGCTTTTTTCTGATTCAACTCTCTTGCAAGCATCCAGGCAACTGTCGTACCGCACAAACTGGTTGTATGAATAACAGCGTCTGCAGGAGGATATCCAGAACTATCCGGCTGGTGGTGATCTGTCAATAGTGTATGAATACCAGCTTCTTGTAATCTACGAAATGGTTCATGTGCTACGACACCATTGTCTACGGTGATAATCAGTTGCGGCACGACTGCATCTGCTTGCAATATATCATCCAATGCGCGCATGGAAAGTCCGTATCCGTGCTTCTCACGCGATGGAATAAATGGCATCGCGTTGTAGCCCATTTCATACAGCGTTTCCCATATGACGGTTGTTGCGCAAATTCCGTCACAATCATAGTCGCCAAACACAAGAATATTCCATTTTTCTTCTTTTGCTTTTTTCAACAACTCCAACGCTTTTTTCATTTGAATTGTGGAAATACCAACATCTTTTAAAGTGCGTTTTTCTGGATGAACCGGATGAAGAAATTCCTCTCGCTCTTGTATCGTTTTTACGCCACGATTTTCAAGTAGTACTTCGAGAAGCTCTTTTTCTGTCTTAGGAACTTGTGAATGTATAATCTTCCATTGCATGTTCTGCATCATACCAGGAACTCGCCACAACAATCCATTCTGACCGTAAAGAGAGCACTCTTTGCTGTGTTATGATTGCAGCATGCAGGTGCAACTACCCGAACCAGTCAAGCATATTCTTCACACACTCCAAAAAGGCGGATATGAAGCGTTTGTTGTTGGTGGAGCTGTTCGAGACGTACTCTTGGGTGCTCCCGTAAAGGACTGGGATTTCACCACAAATGCAACCCCGGATGAAATTCTAAAGCTCTTCCCTGACGGTTTTTACGATAATACGTTTGGTACTGTTGGTGTTGCGGGAAAACACATCGGATATACGGAAAACCCCGATGAAGTCTTTGAGATTACCACCTATCGAAGTGAGGGTGTGTACTCTGATCACCGTCGCCCAGACACCGTTCAATGGGGGAAAACGATAGAAGAAGACATCCAACGACGCGACTTCACTATTAATGCAATGGCACTGGACGGTGAGCGTGTTATTGACCCGTATGGTGGTCAAAAAGATTTGCAAAATCATACCATTCGAGCCGTCGGAAATCCTACGATCCGATTTCAGGAAGATGCATTGCGAATGATGCGGGCGATTCGAATCGGCGCGCAGCTCGGGTTCACCATTGAACAAACAACTCTAAAAGCAATTCATGCACAGTCAACTCTCATTACTCACATAAGTTGGGAGCGCATTCGGGACGAGTTTTTAAAGATTCTAACCTCAGAGTATCCTGAGGAAGGCATCCAGCTCCTTGCTTCAACCAATCTTTTATCCCACATTATGCCAGAGCTCTTGGAGTGTAGAGGTGTGGAACAAGCCCATCATCACATTTATGATGTGTGGACACACGCGCTTAAAGCTGTGAAGGCATGCCCATCTAAAGATCCGATTGTCCGACTTGCAGTACTTGTTCATGATATTGGAAAACCGGTAACAGCTGATACTTCCTCCAAAGCGGTCACATTTTATAACCATGAAGTTGTTGGTGCGCGCATTGCCAGAACGATTGCCGAACGCCTTCGCCTTTCAAAAAAAGATATTCAACGAGTCTTTACGCTTGTACGTTGGCATATGTTTGTATACGACAAGCAGGTGACTGATGCGTACATTCGACGATTTATCCGTCGCGTTGGAACACTATACATCAAAGATATGATTGACCTGCGCGTGGCAGATCGAATAGGAAGTGGTGCAAAACCAACAAGTTGGAGACTGGAAGAAATGAAGGAACGTATAGAAGGACAGCTTCACCAACCATTTTCTATGAATGACCTGGTCATTGATGGCAACGATCTTATGAAGGAGTTTAGACTGCAACCGGGACCACAGGTTGGAAAGATCTTGCAGACACTCTTCAAAAGAGTATTGGAAAGCCCAGATAGGAATACAAAAGAAATGTTGTTGGAAGAGGCAAAAAAACTTCTGTGAGTATTATTTCTTTTTTCTTCGAGCGACATCGTCCCAGATGACCAAGAGAGGCGCCGCCGTAAATGTGGAAGAATACGTGCCTGTTACCGTACCCACCAACAATGCGAGTAAAAACCACCGCATACTTTCCCCGCCAAAAAGCCACAGCACAAAAAGCATAAAAATAATCGTCATTGAGTTATTCACGGATCGCGACATCGTTTCTGTCACGGCAGTATCAACTAGATCGACATAGGCTGTCGTTGAATGCTTTCGGCGCAATTCACGAATTCGGTCATACACAACAATCGTATCGTGCACAGAAAACGAGAGAATTGTTAGCACCGCTGTCACGAAAAGTATATCTACTTCGACCCCAAGGAATTTTCCCAAGATACTAAATACACCAAACAGCACAAGCGTATCGTGAAGCATCGCAAGTACCGCACACACTCCATATTTCAGTTCTTTGAATCGATATGCAACGTATAACGTAATCCCGCCAGCTGAAAGCAGCATCGCAAACATCGTTTTTATCAACAACTCTTTACCAAGTATCGGACCAACAGTTTCAAAATAGACTTCTTCAACTTGAAGAAACTGCCTCCTGGCCACCGCCAACGCAGCGTCTTTTTGCTCAACATCAACTGGTTTTGCTTTCACCGTCACGGTGTTTCCGGCCATTAAAAGCTCACTCACTTCTATTCCCTGCAATGAGGAACGCACAGCATCTTCTGATAGCTGACCTTCTTTTGGCTGAATACGAAGCTGTAATTCAGTGCCTCCGGTAAAATCGATACCCGGTTTTAATCTGAACAACAGAAGC
The DNA here is from genome assembly GCA_035281785.1 of Patescibacteria group bacterium. GTDB lineage: Bacteria > Patescibacteriota > Microgenomatia > UBA1400 > UBA12028 > DATEVM01. The sequence goes on along the minus strand of DATEVM010000004.1, from coordinate 4,324 downwards.
GAAATAATACCCGGAATAATAACAATTCCTGAAAAAAAGAAGTATAGCCATCGGAACTTCATGAAATGAATCATGTGACCCTCCTTCCGTCATTCGGGTCACGTAAAAAGAGCCGCAGGAGTGTTCGAGTCACCACGATACCAGTGAACAATCCTACAAAAATACCCATCGCCAAGGTCAATGCAAAGCCACGAACCATACCACTTCGATTCAAGAACTCAAAATCAAATGGGTTAAAAAGAATAAAACTTGTAAACAATGTTGCGACGTTCGCATCTTTAATGCTGTCCCACGCTCTGCCGAAGCCAAGCTTCATGGAAAGATCAAACGGTTTTCCCATCCGAAGTTCTTCCTTCATGCGTTCAAAAATAAGAATATTACTGTCAACAGCCATACCTATAGACAGTAATAAACCAGCAATTCCGGGGAGTGTGAGTGTAATCGGCACGAGCTTGTATACTGCAATCGTGAGGAGCGCATACATTCCCAACGCAATGTCCGCCACTACACCTTTCCAACCGTACAACAAAATCATAAATAGTGCGACAAGTGCGATGCCAATAAGACCGGCGCGCGCTGTCTTTGCAACAGCCTCTTGTCCAAGCGAGGCACCAACCGTTTGCTGTTGAACAACCTTAATGGGAACCGGCAATGCACCCGCATTGAGTTGAATACTAAGTTGTTTCGCAGTGTCCACAGTAAACCCACCGCTAATTTGCGCTGTTCCAGATTCGATCGCCTCGTTCACCGTTGGAATAGTTACGGGAATACCATCAAGAAAAATTCCGACTCTCTTTTTAACATTTCGTTTTGTGATCTCTCCAAACATCTTTCTTCCATCTTCATTAAACTCAATCCCAACAACAGGCTCCGAAGTGTTGTTGCTAAAACTTACGGTTGATCGTTTGAGATCTTTTCCCGTAAGTCCTGTCTCAATAAATCCAGCGAACGGATTTTGCTGCAGCTCCTCTTTTGCAAGTGTTGCTGCTGTCGTTGATTCTTCACGAAAATCTAATTGTGCTGTTGTCCCAATAAGCGATACAGCTTGCGATGAATCTGTAACCCCAGGTAGTTCAACAATAATACGATAGGATGAACCGGATAAAGATGTTTTTACGGTCGACTCACTTACGCCGTACAAATCTACACGACGCGCGATCACCTCTCTTGCACTATCAAATGCTGTTTTCCTATCCTCTTGTGGTATTTTTTCCATGTCCGCTTCTAACGTTACTCTTGTTCCACCCTGGATATCCAAACCCATTTTTAATTCCAAATCGCGATAGAAAGGTATGCGAAATCTTGTTAAATCTAGCGGCGATCGTGTCAGCTCTCTATCAATCGACCATTGTTTCCACTGAAACTTTATTGGGATTGTATTGGGAAGTGCGATAAACAACGAAAAAGCAGCGAGCACCACTAAAAATGCTAGTGTTTTATAGGGCTGCTTTTGCTTCATGGCAACTGAGGTTTCCTACCCAACATATCTTCCTCATCACCGATCACCATAACTCGGGGTAATTCGAGAATGGTGACAAGGAACGGATCTCTTCGCGTCTTACGAAACTCAAATTCTTCTTCGGTCATAACTGTGTAATTAATCTCTCGTCCGCGTAATTTTTCTTCTTCACGAACAAGAGCGGCCAACTCTGGAAGAACAATATCTCCGATGACGAGAATGTCGACCTCATCATGTAAACGCTGTTCATGTTTCGAAAATTTTCCGGTAAACATGACAAACTTTACCGTGCCAAGTTTTTTGCGATTTTTCTTAATTTCTCGCCCTAAGCCAGTTGTTTTTGCGACTAAACGAATCAACTCAGGATAAAACTCATAGGAACGATTGAGACTATAATATTTGCGATTTCCACGATCCTCGGTTCTTACCATTCCCGCAGTCAACATGCGATCAAGCTCTCGTCGAACTGCGTTAATTTCCTCGTCAATTTTGCGAGTGATCTCACGCACATACCACATCTCACTGGGATTCTCAAAGAAAAGTTGAAGAAGTTTTACGCGAACTTTGGATAAAATAAAATCAGATAATTCTGCCATAGTAGGCCCTTACTATACACGATCTTATTGAAAACTAAAAGTACTCAATCTTGTCGATTTATCGCTAAAACTCCGGCGTACTCTCTCCGTTCACTATTGAAATCCAAATCATGCCCCGGACAAACTGCACCGGTCTTCCACCAGCTGTAACAGTAAGTCGCGACTCACGATCCTTCTTGCTCCAACTTCCTTCCACCGCTTTACCATTCTGAAATACCCAAGCTTTGCCGGTTCCGCTTGTCACAATATAGTTGTGCTTATGAATATCAACAGAGGGGTATTCCTTCATCTGAAGCACAACGACATTTTTCGCCTCAACCTGCTTGTTGTTGTTTAGATCAACATGCGCAGAACCTGCCATGGAGCGCTTATAACTGTTCGACGCCGAATCATAAGACCATTGCACAACAAAGTCTGAGTAACCGGACCAAAACTCATATGAAACGGTTGACACCGTTCCGCGCGCATTCTGTGCGGCATCATCTTGAAAAGCCCATTTTACAAACTTCTCGCGCCAATCAGTTCCAGGGACAACTTTGCCCTTAACCTTTGTTTCAGGTCCTAGATTTGTTAGTTTGCGCTTTTCAGAAGCGTATTTCCATAAACGCTCTGTGCTCGTTTCCATCGTATGTTCTGTAGCAATATCGTCTCTTCCGGGAATACGATTATAGTTGCGCACAAAGGTCGGGTATCCTATTGAGAACTGGTTTAAGTCGTTGCGAAGTCCCCAACCATAGTCGCCGATATGCTCCAACGCGCGTACTCGAGGATCTGTGTCTTCACCATTTGAACCTCCAACGTGTGCGTACAGAGGGAGTTTATATTCAGAAGCCATGTCAAGAAAGAATTGGCGCGCTGAACGAACAGGGGAAAGAATAGTATCGTGTGATTGTGCCTCACAATAGTAGATCGGCATAAATCGAGTAATACCACCCTCAACAACGACCTCATATACAACATCCGCCGCACTAAGACCGGACTGCGGACGTGATTCGACATGGTTTTCGATCATGACCGCAAGCGGTCGTCTACCATCCCATGAATCCTTTTCCACTGTGGTATATTTCTTTCCATTCAAAGGACATTCTTCTGTACGTGGTGCTTCTGGAGCTATAGAAAGTCGTGCTGTAGTATCCGCCTTTGGCACCTCTGACTGCTGAATCTCAGCAGGATTAATAAGAGGTCCACCCTCCCCGCTTATCATACTTAATACTGCAAATGTTGAGGCTGCGGATAGCAGATACACGACAACTGCTGGCATGAGAATGCGTTTCATCAATGTCCTTTCGTAGCCTGGGCGATAGCCTCGTGCTCTTCTTTCGATAGTTCTTTCTTTTTGGAACCGGTCGCTTGACGAACATCTTTTGCGTAGACTCGTGTGACGTCGCGGCTATGCAACGATGTTACCACAAACCCTTCGTCGTCTCCATTCAACATACTGAGGCTGAAGCTTTGATCACCACCCGTTTCGTCAAATGGATTAAATCGAATAAGTGCATATTTTTGTAGATATGAACGCGATTTCTCCCGCTCGTCACTTACGTTCTTTCCAAGTTTTTCCAGTTCCTTATCCTGACGGTCAAGTTTGCCATCAATTGTTTCTAGGAGTGATTTGAGATCCTTTTTTGATAAACCAACAGTTAGTCGCTGAAAAAACCGTTGCTGTTTAATATAGAGCGTCGTAATTATTGTGAGCCATATCCCAAACACAGTTGAAAGTATGGTGACGAGAATGATAAGTTCTTGAGACATCGTTGCTATTGTAAACAAAACGGGTGGTTCCATCAACTCGCGGCAGTGATAGAATGAACACAAGTTACGAAAAATTAATCAACATCTATGCCGAAACACCGAACAAAAAGACAAAAAGAGCACGCAACACAACAACGGGAGATACCCACTACGACCACCTATACTCTTCCAGAGAAGCTGCCGACCGCTCGACCCATTCCGGCACTTGAACGCACATGGGACACGCAAATGCAGGATTATTTTTGGAAGGACATGCGGAAAACTGCGACAGTCAGTCTTGTGCTGGTGCTTGTCATTGCCGCGCTGTGGTGGAAATTATAGATCTTTTGTTTTACTTTTATTTCTTATTGGAAATTCAGCAAAAATCGTAGAAAAATACTGAACCCTTATAGGTTAACTCACCATTCTTTAAAACTGTCTTTCCATCTGCAACAACGCTACTTCCCGCCGATGTCATATCTTTAATGATATCCATGTGAATAGCGGACTTATTAATACCTTTACACTCCTCATAAGC
>DATEVM010000003.1:0-5867 GCA_035281785.1 Patescibacteria group bacterium | reverse complement strand
CAACAGTTTGGAATTTCAGGAGCCTTGACAACGTTCGCTTCATGTTTATGTGCGTGTTCGTCGGCGACTTGCTCCACATGCCTCTGAGCATGTTCGTCAGCGACTTGTTCCACGTGCTTATGCGTTCGTTCAATAGTCTTTTTCATAAAAATCCTTTCATATTTACTTCACAACGACTCCGCTAAACGTAAATTCTAATTTTGGAATTTTTAGACTATCTGTCTCGACAATGACAGATCGAGTAATGGGTCCTGTCGCGTTTGGACCATGTGCATTTGGGTCGTACAACGCCAACACATTTGCCGTTTGTCCAGGCTGAAGTACCATGCGCGGATTAATTGGACCAATACCACCATGACCCCCAGGCATTCCTGCAAGAAATGACTCTTTTCCATCAATAACAAGCTTTGCTTTTGTACACATACAGGTAGTAGAAAGGCTTGTAATACGAATAGGTACTTCTGTGGTATTAGAAAAACGAAACGAGATCTCCCGAATACCATTTTTCATTGGAATATCTCCAATGCTTAGTGATTCCTTTATTGTCGGCTCGGCTGTAGATGGGGAAGCGGAACTTACTTTTGTCAAAAAGAAGATGCCAAAAAATAAAAACAGTACGCTTACACCAGTAATTACGGAGATCACAACCGTTTTTGACGAAAAAAGATTCATGCGAAAACAGTACACCGTACATGATGAAGAGAAGATGAAGTGTTATGACACTCGTGGAATAACTATTCGAACTGTTGTCCCTTTTCCCTTCGTTGAAGAAAGAAAAATGCTGCCTTTACACTGTTCTATGACCGCTTTTGTTATGGCCAAACCCAAACCTGATCCGCTGATTCGATCATGATGTTTACCACGATAAAATCTCTCGAACACATGTGATACGTCCTGTTTGGAAATTCCATGGCCGGTGTCACGGACAACAAGCAGGGCCGACATTCGTGGTTCATACGTTTTTGATAATAAAACGGTAATACGCCCACTTTTCTTTGTATGGGTTACTGCATTTTGTATCACGTTTAAAATAGCTCGACGTAACTGAGATTCATCACCCAATACTTCTATGTGCTGTGATAATGATGACCGAACCCGTACCTGCTTCTGCTGCACCAGTGTTTTCGTTATATCAACAATATCCTGCATTAAACTGGACAGATTCACTCTCTGAAATGTCGTCGGGACTCCTCGCTCAACCTTGGAAAGAAGGAGAAGATCTTGAACGGTTCCTGCCGCGTGTTCGACCGATGAAAGTATAATCTTCTTTGCTGACTGAAGTGACGATGGCAACTCCTGCGTCTTAGCGTGAATAACCGCAAGCGGGGTCTTTAGTGTATGCGCAGCATCAGAAAAAAATGCACGTTCAGAGGTGAACGCGCGCTCCAACGATGCAATCATACTGTTAAACGCGTCAGCAATTATTCGAAATTCCGAAGCCTCGGTTGAAATAGAAAGTCGGGTTGAAAAATCCTGATGATCGGCAATTTTCGATACCGTGTTTGCAATTTCTTCTAATGGAAAGAGTTCGCGTGCGAGCATGTTTTTCATAAAAAATAGTAAGGGAACTAGAATGCCGAGCATTACGACAAAAAAGATGGATGCGACAATACGAAAAATCTGCTCTTCAACAAATAATGAATATCCAACTGCTATCGCGCCATAGCCACCTCCAACAAAGACGGGGGTTGAAGCAAACCTCAACCCTCCCTCGGTAAAATGCGACGGCACATCGGTTTGGCGATCTGTGCTCATCGCGATTTTTTGCAGCTGGTGCTCCGTGACAACGGCAATATCTGGGCTGTTTGTTTGAACGATTGCCGTTCCATCCGGAGAAAGAAGTGTGACCGTCATTCCTTTTTCACTTACCAAATTCCGAAGTAATCGCTCACGCTCTGGACCCAAGTACGTCTCAACGATGTGTTTTGCCTCTGCAACCACTATGTGAATATGATGATCGATTTGATCATGAACAACGCGCCAAAGTAGCACGCCAAATAATACCACCGTCGTAATAACAAGAAACACCGCCGAAAGCCCATACCATATCGTAAGTTTTGCTCGCAGTGTATTTGGAAGTTTTGTCACAAACATTATTCTGTCTTTCGGGCAGATATCATGTACCCACCACCTCGTATTGTATGGATGAGAGACTTTTTTCCAGGCCGGTCGATCTTTTTTCGTAAATTACGAATATACACATCCACAACATTTGAGACTGTTTCAAAGTCACTACCCCATACATGTTCCATAAGCATCGTTCGTGTGACAACTTCATCATGATGATATGCCAAATATTCTAGAACAGCATACTCTTTTGAGGGAAGTGTTATAGAGCGATTTGATCGGGATACAGCTCGCTCATTCGGCCGAATGGTAAGATCCCCAATTATAATAATTGGCGAGGGATGACCCGTGTTTCTTCGCACAAGCGCTCGGATTCTCGCCACAAGTTCGTGGACATCTGCGGGTTTTGCTAGGTAATCATCTGCGCCGACATTTAGACCTTCAACCCTATCTCGCACATCACCCCTTGCTGTAAGCATGAGAATTGGCGAGTGAATATGCTGTTCTCGAAGTTTTTTACAAACATCTAAACCACTACCGTCAGGTAAACCGATATCAAGCACAATGCAGTCATATTGAACCTCTTTCCCCAAGAAGACGCCGTCCTCAGCCGTCATTGCTCGCTCAACAACAAAACCAAACGACTGCAGCTGCGTCGAAAGTGAGGCAAGTAGTTCTTTATCATCCTCAACCAAGAGAAGATTCATGAAACGCATTATACGCTTTCCAGAGGTATTTCATGTTCTCTTCATCATCGTTTTTGTATATTTAGCACGTTGGGAGGTATATATGCAATTTTTTCAAAAATACAGACTTGTATTCATCTGCATCGTATTGGCGCTTGTTGCTTTTGCGGTGTTTCGACCAAATCTGTCACAGGTGCTGCCCTATGCAGTATTTCTTCTTTGCCCGCTCATGCATATTTTTATGATGAAAGATCATGGAAAACATGAGGAACATCAAGAGTCCGACAAGGAAGTGCCACATCATCATTGACATGTAATAGAATCTTTTGTATTCTACTGTAGTCCCCCTGGAGGGGATCGGTATGTTTCAAACAAAAACAAAAAAGGAGAATATTCTCCATCGTTTAAAAATAGTTCGTGGGCACATGAATAAAGTAATCCTCATGGTAGAAAATGATGATTACTGCATCGACACACTATTCCAAATAAAGGCTATTGGAAAAGCGCTGCATGAAGCAGAGCGTGTTATTTTAGAACAACATCTTGAAACGTGTCTTGTTTCACAGATACAAACAGGGAAGTCTCAAAAAGCAATTGAAGAAATGAAAAAGGTGCTTACGCAATTATGATAACGATACTCGTTAATCTGTTCGGCGCTGGTCTCATCGCGGCAACTATTTGGTTCTTTTTAGGAAAAAAGGAGGAAACTGTGACAAAGGTACAAGGTGAAATTACTATCACTGTAGATGGCGGATATACACCGAATGTTATACAGGTAAAAAAAGGTGAAACAACAACATTAAGTTTTTTTCGAAAAGACCCCAGTTCATGTTTAGAGGAAGTTGTTATTCCTGATTTAAAAGTGCGTCAATTTTTACCATTAGACAAGACAACATCTATCGTTATTACTCCAAAAAAAGTTGGTACATTCGATATGCACTGCGGCATGAATATGTTCCATGGGAAAATCGAGGTGATTGATTAAATGATGAAAACAACATTTCCTATCACCGGCATGCACTGTGCGAGCTGTGCAGTCAACATACAACGAACACTTTCAAAAATGAAAGGCGTTGCTTCGGCGAATGTGAACTATGCAAATGAACAGGCAACCGTTGAATATGACGAGTCTTGCTGTAATGAAAACGGCTTGTCAAAGACCGTTGAATCGCTCGGGTACAAGGCGCATATCGGTGCAAAAAATAACGAGGATATTGCGGAACAAGAACGAGCAAAAGAGCTGCACATACTAAAAAAGAAACTTTTTGTTAGTGCTATTCTTACTATCCTCTTATTGGTTGGGGCTATGATTCCGTTTGCACCCGCAACGCTGTTGAAAATTCCGTGGATAGCTTTCCTCCTTGCTGCACCCGTTCAATTTTGGGCGGGATGGCAGTACTATCAAACAACATGGTCCGGTTTAAAAAACCGAACGGCAAATATGGATACGCTTATTGCGTTAGGGACATCTGTTGCGTTTGGCTATTCCGTCGCAGTGATGATGTTTGAGAAACAATTATTATCACTCGGTCTCAGAGCGGATGTGTATTTTGAAATATCAGCGACAATTATCACACTTATCTTGCTCGGAAAATATTTAGAAATTCGAGCAAAAGGTCAAACGTCCGAGGCAATAAAAAAACTTATTGGACTACAAGCAAAAACCGCGAGACTCATTAAAAATGGAAAGGAGCAAGAAGTTCCGATTGAACACATTCAGGTTGGAGATATCTTACTCGTAAAACCCGGTGAAAAAATTCCGGTAGATGGTGTCATAACAGAGGGAGATACCGCTATTGACGAAAGCATGGTTACGGGTGAAAGTATTCCTGTTCATAAAAGGGTTGGTCATAAAGTGATTGGGGCAACGATCAATCAGTCTGGCTCATTTCAATTGCGCGCAGAGAAGATCGGCGCTGAAACAATGCTTGCGCAGATCATTAAACTTGTTCAAGAAGCACAGGGATCCAGGGCACCCATTCAAAAACTTGTTGATGTGATCTCGTCCTATTTTGTACCAACAGTCATCGTCATTTCACTGCTCACATTTCTCGTTTGGTTTAATATCGGTCCAGAACCACAGTTTATTCGTGCACTCATTAGTCTTATATCGGTGTTGATCATTGCCTGTCCGTGCGCACTTGGTCTTGCAACTCCTACATCAATTATGGTAGGTACGGGAAAAGGGGCAGAAGTCGGCGTCCTCATTAAGGATGCAGAAGCGTTAGAGGTCGCTGGAAAAGTGCGAGCTATTGTTTTTGATAAAACCGGCACGCTTACTGAAGGAAAACCACAAGTGCAGGGAGTTATCTTCGTAGACGGCATAAAAAACAAAAGTCGTCTCCTTTCTCAAATATATTCCATAGAAAAAAAGTCACATCATCCGCTTGCCGGCGCAATTGTTCAATATGTTCAAAAAGATGCGAAAGCGATTTCGATTGAGGCATTTCGCGATATTTCAGGATTTGGCGTATCAGCGATGGATGGTAAGGAAGTCGTACACATTGGCACAGAGTCACTCATGAAAAAAGAGGGTATTTCAATTCCAACAAACTTATACAAAAAAGCTGTGCAGTGGAAAAAAGAAGCGAACACCGTTTCTTACATTGCTGTGAATAAGGCGTGCCTTGCCGTTATTGCAATTGCCGACAGCGTGAAACCTGCAGCACAAAAAGTTGTTGCAGAACTGAAAAAACGAGGCATACAAACAGTCATGATCACAGGAGATAATACTGCAACTGCGGAAGCAATCGCAAAGAAGATTGGCATTGATAGTGTATTCGCAGAGGTGTTGCCGCAGGATAAAGAGGTAAAAATCAGAGAACTAAAACGTCAGGGAAAAATTGTTGCAATGGTCGGTGATGGCATCAACGATGCTCCAGCACTCGCAGCGGCCGATGTTGGTATTGCGATGGGAAATGGAACGGACGTTGCCATTGAATCAGCTGGCATTACACTGCTTCGTAGCGATATCGCACTCGTACCAATTGCACTTCAGCTTTCCCGATCAACAATGCGCAACATTAAAGAGAACCTCTTGTGGGCTTTTGGTTACAATGTTATTCTTATCCCTGTCGCAATGGGAGCGTTATATCCGCTCTTTGGCATCCAACT
>DATEVM010000002.1:0-4316 GCA_035281785.1 Patescibacteria group bacterium | reverse complement strand
AGGCGATACTCCTGGTCAATCGATTCTTGAAGTTCGTACAAAGGCGCGTCGCCTTATGTCGGAACATGGTCTGGATCTTGTGGTAGTCGACTATCTCCAGCTTATGCAGGGAATGACAAAGGACAACCGCGTACAGGAGGTTTCGGAGATTTCACAGGGACTGAAAAACTTGGCGCGTGAACTGAAAGTTCCGGTCTTAGCCCTGTCTCAGCTCAACCGTTCGGTTGAAAGTCGAGGAACAAAGCAGCCGCAGCTTTCAGATCTTCGTGAGTCCGGAAGTATTGAACAGGATGCTGACGTTGTGATGTTCTTATATCGTGAAGAAGATGAAGCGCCCGAGCATGTAAAGCTCACCATTGCAAAACACCGCAATGGTCCATTGCGCACCGTTGACCTCTTCTTTAAAGGCGACAGAATTAAGTTTTTTGGCATGGAAAGTCGATAGCTCTAACCATTCACTGTTGGCATGGGCGATCGACCAAAGAGAATAAACAAAAGTCCACCCGATAAAAAGATAAACATGAGAAGTAGTCCCAAACTTTGCTTCAACTTTTTATAACTTCGTTCCGGACGCGCCACATCGGTGCTGATAATCATTGCAAAACACACGACAAACCAAATGACAGCTTGCAGGACGAATGACCAAATGCTATCGACGGAAAACAATGCGTTGAGCAGGTTTTGCATGACGTATTCAGTGTAGCGAAGAGGGGGAGAGAAAGCAAACAAACGCCAACTTTCTCGTTGGAAGACTACGACTACGTTAATTTTCTCGCGTTTTCTAAAGCTTGTTGAAATAGGTCAAGGTTTGGGGAAGCATCAATAAGTCCACGAGAAACCATCGCTCCCACCTCACTAAAACCAGACCTATTATCCGACACATTTACCCCGAAAGCATGATAGTCATTCCCAAAAGGATCGAGAAAATATCCCAGGTACACTTTCCCCTGCACTCGACCTAAATCCGGATTTAAAGTAAAATACTCATCGAGTAGAGCCTCAGCCTGTTCTTTGCTAAAAGGCGTTTTATCCACTTCGGACAGTCTTTGATCGACCATTCCCCGATCGACTAATCTCTTGCCGATAAGTTGTTCCAATACATTTGTCATGAGAGCAAGAAATATATACCATTATGGCAGTTTAAAGTCAAATTTTTGCGGAATCTATCGACTTTTTTACGTTCTTTATTTATTTGCATGTCTCAATATGTGCCGAGAGAGGGAGTCGAACCCTCATGGGCTTGCGCCCACCAGTTTTTGAGACTGGACTGTATACCATTCCAGCATCTCGGCTTCCAGGCGTATATTGTACACTGCGTTCCAATTCCTGACCACATGTTTTTAATCTCTGGCTTGATTAAAGAGTGGATATCTCTTCTTGCGGTGATGAGTATTGTTTGCCAGAATGACGTATGGACGTGATGAACTCAACGCATCGTTTTTCGAACACTTTTATTGTATGGTTGTGCGCAGCGCTGGTGCTTTTTCTTGCACTCCCCGGCATTTTTGATCTCTTTAAGCCACATTACTATACATCTCATGACGGTGAGGGACACGTCATTCGTATGGAAGAATTTTATCGCGCACTAAAAGATGGGCAGTTTCCGGTGCGGTGGTCGAAACGGTTGTACTACGGGTACGGATATCCATTTTTTAACTTCAACTATCCATCGGTGTACTACATGGGTGTGCCATTTATGGCAGCAGGTTTTTCTGCAGAGGATGCCATGAAGGCAGTCACAATTGCGACGTATTTGCTATCGGGCCTCTGTATGTATGCCTACCTTGTAAAAAAGATGCGACCTCAATTTGCCCTGCTAGGGTCTTTGTTGTATCTCTATGCACCATACAGAATGCTCGTGATTTATGTCCGAGGATCTGTAGCAGAGTCGATCGCGTTCCTGTTTCCGCCACTGTTATTGTGGGGGGTTGAGGCAGTTGTTGAAGGGAAAAAGAAGGCAGTATTACTCACATCGCTTATTATTGGTTTTCTCGGTGTTTCTCACAATATTTCAGCCCTTCTATTATTTGGGATGTACCATTCATACCTCATCCTATACTCGGGGTGGAAACGATCGCTGCATGGTTTTCTGCGGGGCTTGGGAGCATTTGGTGTTGGTATTGCAATTGCCGCATTTTTCTTTGTTCCGGCTCTAGCAGAAAAAAAGTACACCTTTCTTGATCAAACGATCGCGCGTGATTACCCGGATCATTTTGTTGAGATAGCTCAACTTGTGAAGTCGGGATGGGGATTTGGGGGATCGGTTGCAGGTCCGGACGATGGTCTTTCATTCAACCTCGGATGGGTTCATCTTGCGGGAGTTGTTCTATCTCTTCTTACGCTCGCGTACATACTTCGACAAAAAGATGCGCGTGGGCGACAAACCCTGCCGCTTACACTTTTCTTGTTAGCAGTTTTTATCGGCTCCGTGTTTTTTATGATGCCGATATCTAGACCTCTATGGGATTATGTGCCGTTATTGCCATTTGTGCAGTTTCCCTGGAGATTTATTATGCTTACGGTTCTGGCGTTGTCTATTTTGCTGCCGTTGTCCCTGCAACAACTTACCGATGTTTTACATCTCAAATGGAGTTGGTTGTTTGTTGGTGTTTTGGTTTCGATTGTATTTTATTTTGCGAAGGACCAGTGGTATATCAATCAGTCACTTATCGCGCGGGTTCCGGAAACTGAATCGTTGGAAGGGACGACAACCTGGGCAGATGAGCAGGCTACACAGTGGTTTCAGCCGAAACCTAAACGTGTTCCGGACCAAAGAGTGGAAATAGTACAAAAGGGTGCGGTAGACATTGAGATGTGGAAAACTGGTGAACATCGATATAGTGTGGCCTCACTGCAAGATACAACCGTCATTGAAAACACGATGTATTATCCGGGTTGGCGCGTGTGGGTGGATGGGAAAGAGGTTGAGGTTCGTTATATGGACACAGATGTTCCGGGAAGATTGGTATTTTCAATTCCTGCGGGTAGTCATCAGGTTCTATCCCGCTTAACAGAGCCTTCGCTCCGTTTTGCTGCAGACATGGTTTCACTTATATCGCTTGGTGGGGTGATGATTGCTCTGTGTATTCCGTCAATGAAGTTTTCAAAGAAAAAACGATAGAAAAGTTTGCGGATTTTTTCTACAAATTCATGATTATCTCAACCACAAAATTGCAGCGAGCACGACGACCTGCGGCATAAGGCCGAGGAGCATGTTTGGCGTTGAGTTGTGGACTGCATGGTGAAATGTGTTAAATGGTTTTAAAAACCACGGGTTCCAACGAAGAAAGTTTCTTGGAGCTTCAATAAAATCGGGCAATAATCCCAAAAATGCACCAAAGTACGGATCAAGTCCCGTCCACTGGCCGGTAAAAAAGTGTTGTATTGCAGAAAGGGGATTGGTTGGGTACATCCATAGGACGATCGTTCCTGCGAGCGCCAAGTCAATCAATTCCAGGAAAAACGCGTGTGTGCGTTTGCGTGTACCGTTTGTAAGACCGGTTCCAACGTCCCAATGCAAAACCCAGTCTTCGAGGTAATGCGATGCCAGAGTAGCGGGTATGTAAAGAAGAGGATGTTGTAGCTTTGCGGCTAAAAATGCGCCAGTGGCGGCGTGTGAAATCGAAAGCATAGGCTGAAATATATCGGATGAATGGTCAGAAATCAAAATCGAAGAGGACCTCAACGAGTACCCCTCTGCGCCCTGTGATTGCACAATTTTCGAGTATCACTGTATGTAAGGTCCCGGTTTCGGTGCGAGAAAATTCTGCGAGAGCAATGATATACTCTGTGCATGGTTGATCTAGTGAACCTTCTTCGCTCTGTCGCATTCGGCCCATTTATCGCGCTTGGTTTTTTATGCGGAGCATTTGTTTTCTGGAAAAAAGGAAAAGAAGAATATTACGATGAATACGCTCTTTTTGATGTTCTTCTTGCATCATCTTTTTGGGGATTACTTGGAGCTCGAGCAGGTTTTATCCTGGCACATATTCAGGATTTTGGCGTAGATATCGTAAAGTGGCTGTCGGTATTCACATATCCCGGCTACGTTGGACTTGCAGGTTTTGTCGCGGGAACATACGTACTTTTTTCATACGCAAAAAAGCAACATTGGGATGCGTTCGAACTTGCAGATTTTGGCGCGATGGGGCTATCTCTTGCTTCGGTATTGTTTGCAACTGGTATGTTTGTGAACGGGTCGGGATTTGGTAATCCAACAACGTTGCCGATGGGTATGCAGTTTCCCGGTGTGTTTGATAACAGACATCCGTCACAACTCTATGCGGCGGTACTTTACCTAGTGCTATTTATCATTC
>DATEVM010000001.1:0-2624 GCA_035281785.1 Patescibacteria group bacterium | reverse complement strand
TATCCCGCAAAATCCTTTGCAAGGAGTAGTAGATGAAACTGGTCCGCTCCCATTCTTGGTTGTTTATCTAAGTGGGAGTGAGAGGCAACATAGGCCTCCATGCCAATGATTGGTTTCAGACCCTTATCTTTAGCATAGTTGTAAAAGTGAACTGCCCCGTGCATGTTGCCATGATCGGTAATGGCCACAGCGGGTTGGTGATATTCTTTTGTTCGCTCCATCAACAAAGGGATCTTGCTTAACCCATCAAGAAGCGAATACTCAGTATGGACGTGAAGATGAACAAAATCGTGCGACATAGCGCTGCCCTATCTACTCAGTGTATAGCATGATCAGGTGAAGTGCTAATGAAAAGGGGGTTATATCATCCGTTGATGCATATCGTCAATTTGCGTAGCATAAAGAGCGTAGAGTTCAAGTTGTTCCTGAAGGGTGAGGTTTTGGTAGTGGCTCCATCCTGCAGACATATTATCTTTTTCTCTTAATCCTATCGAATTTGACGAGCCAATATGAGAGATGTGATATCCCGCCTCACATTTTCTGCATAACGCACGGCCGTTACTTTGGTGGTTATAGTGTCTAGTTCTTTTTGAGTGATCGACATGTGATGCAATAAGATCGGATCCGGCTTGGGCTCCGCATTGTTCACACACACCTTTCTCTTTGAGAGACGAAGCAACGTCTGCCGTAAATGCGAATGCCGTGCATCGAAGTGCCAATTCAAGCGCTGACGCTACATATGAGGCTATATTCTCTTTCATATATACGCATTATACATTATAGGTCTATATATTAAGGAAAATATGAAGCGAACGAGATTATTACAAACCAGCCCGACGTCTAGCTTTTGCCTCTTTTTTCTGTTGCTTTCGCTCTTTTCGTGTTAGTTTTTTCCCCACACCGCGTAAAAACTTATGAAATTTGCTTTCCGGTCTCATTGTGGCGGCTAAACTCATCAGTAAGTTAAGGTCAAGTTCTTCACTGTCATCTTGTGCTCTGAAGATGTGCATAACGATATCGCCCTCACCCCCGTGTATGAGGTCGTGGGCTAATGCATTGGCGTATGCCTGTGAGAGCTCCTCAATAGAAAATGGAGTTGCATGTTCACCGTACCCGTTATGTTCGGAGGAAATGAGTAACCCGCCTAATCTACTTGGACAGGTATGACAAGACGTCTCAATATATTCAGCGCCACCCACTCTTGTTTCTACATTAATAGTCATAGTGTTTTATGTACCAATGAGTGTTGAGATCATAGCCGATACGGATGCTGGATCAATTTTTTTCCCAAGTTTTCGCATAACCATTCCCAAGATGAATCCAAGTACTTGTGTTTTTCCTGCTCTGTAATCCTGAACAGCTCTTTGTTGTTCTAATAGGACAGTTTCTATTACCTTTTTCAGCTCATTGTTAGATACAACATCCACAGACTTTCGTTCTTGAATCTGAAGGATGATATTTTCTGCCGAAGAGGACTTTGTGTCAACCTTCTGATTAATGATATAGGACGCAACTATTTGTGGTGTAAAACCCATTGTTTTACTCAGCGAAAACGCTGCATCAATTATTGCCGTGTTGTGGTCAGCCGCACTAAGTATGCGGGCATAGTCTTCCTTAACCCCAAGTGAAATAAATCGAGCAAACTGTGTATCGGGGAGTTCGGGAAGCTCATCATGTAGTCGACGAATTTCATCTGCTGAAAATACCATTGGAGGGAGATCGGGGTCTGGGAAATATCGATAATCCTCTGCTTCCTCTTTGGAGCGTTGCGATACAGTTGCGTGTTTAGTCTCGCTCCACCCTCGAGTTTCCTGTCTGGGCGTCTCACCCTTTTCCAAAATCGCTTCCTGCCGTTCCACCTCAAATAAAATTGCCTGTTCGAGAAAACGAAACGAGTTAATATTCTTCGCTTCAACTTTGTACGGTGGAAGCGTATCGGTGTTTGTCGTAAGGGATATGTTTGCTTCCAAACGCATTGATCCCTTTTCCATGTCTGCAAGAGAAATGTTGAGTGTTCGTACAAGCTCCTGAATTTTTTTTGCGTATACCTTTGCCTGTTGTGGGGAGTGAATATCTGGTTCTGTGACAATCTCTACCAGTGGCACACCACACCTATTAAAATCGATGAGAGAAACTTTTTTCCCACCAATAGTCGTGTGCTGGAGTTTTCCAGTATCTTCTTCCAAATGTACCCGTTGTATTCGCACGTCACCGTATTCCGTTTTTACAAGTCCATGTTCGCAGAGTGGTTGATCATACTGTGAGATTTGATACCCTTTTGAAAGATCGGGGTAAAAATAATGTTTTCGGTCAAATTTACTAAACTGTGCGATAGAGCATCCAAGAGCAAGCCCAAGTTTTATTGTCCATTCAACCGCTCTTTTGTTTGCCGCAGGAAGTCCTCCGGGCATCCCCAAACAAACCGGGCAGGTATATATGTTTGGTTTTTCGGCGAAGAATGGATCATTTTTACATCCGCAAAACATCTTACTTGCAGTTTTTAGCTCAACATGGATTTCCATACCAATGACGGGTGTATATTTAGCCACGCGCCCTCCTTACCCAAGGATTCCAATCGCTGTTTTGTTCAAAAGCGTATGCGGCCCGAAGAATTTTTTCTTCTT